>JAGAKF010000074.1 GCA_017625835.1 Clostridia bacterium | reverse complement strand
CTGTTCTTCGACAAGCCTTCGGCGTATCTGTTCGTCTGAATCACCGGATTCATCTTCGGTTATACGGCTTTCGTCATATTCGTAATCTTCCGAAATCATCGCTTGTCGCCTCCTTAACAGAAAGTTAAAATAAAATTCAAAGTAAATTCACGAAAACAGTTCCGTAAAGTATACCGATTTTCTCCTATAAGTGAGGGGGTAATATATTTTGCCGTTTTGTATATTACTCTCAATACTGAAGAAAGGAGAAGTGATGCCATTGTATCAATCAATCGTAAGACACATTAATTTAAGACAACACAACGAATCAGCCTTTGATTAGCCTTGCTTTTCGGAGGCTGAATTCTTTTAAATAAGACATTGAATAATAACCGCTGATATATCTGACAGCAGATTACAGCAAACGGAACTAACCGCATTATACTCTATATCAATAAAAATCGCAATAGGAGGTAAATTTAATTTGGATAAAACCAAAGCAGATAATAATTATTCATATATAACCCGACGTATCGGTGCAACAACATTTAAAGTTAAGGTTGTGTATAACGATACGGGTAACGAAACTATGGAAGATAAAATTTTACGGATTGTTCGCAATGAAGTGCTGGAAAACGGTGAAAAATGTGGTATAATGGAATTACCGCAAATGAGCCGACAGTCTGAAAGGAGTGCCTGACTATGGCATTGAAACAGACTGATGGAAAAATCACGGCGTTGTACGAAAGACTTTCCCGTGATGACGAGTTGACCGGTGACAGCAACTCGATTGTGAATCAAAAAAAGTACCTCGAAGGCTATGCACAGCAGCAAGGGTACGATAATTGCATCCATTATACGGATGACGGATATTCGGGCGGCAATTTTGAGCGACCTGCTTGGAAAAGGCTGATTGCCGATGTTGAAGCAGGAAAGATTGCTCACATTATCGTTAAGGATATGTCACGAATAGGCAGAGATTATCTGCAAACGGGTTTTTACACCGAAGTTATGTTCAGACAGTACGGAGTTCACTTTGTTGCAGTTGCAAACAATGTTGACAGCGATGACCTTAACAGTAACGAGTTTGCCCCGTTCCTCAATATTATGAACGAATGGTATCTGAGGGATTTGAGCAAAAAGCAACGGGCAGCAATAAAGGTCAAGGGTGAATCGGGTAAACCGACATCAAACAGTGCGATATACGGATACAAGAAAGACCCGAACGATAAAAATCATTGGCTGATTGACGAAGAAGCGGCGGAAGTTGTCCGCAGAATTTTCAGATTAACCATTGACGGGTTCGGACCTTATGAAATCGCCCGTATTCTGTTTGACGATAAAGTTGAAACCCCTGCCGTGTATTTTGCCAAGAGAAAAACAGGTGTGTGGAAGAGTAAAGAGGAATTTCCGAACCCATATAACTGGAGCGGCTTTATTGTCGGTCAAATAATTTCAAAGCCCGAATATATGGGACATACGGTAAATTTCCGTTACCATAAGCTTTCATACAAAGATAAACACACCGTCAAAAACCCGGAAGAAAATTGGCTGATATTTGAAAACACACACGAGGCTATTGTTGATAAAGAAACTTGGGAACTTGCACAGAAGTTAAGAAAAACGCCAAGACGCATTGATACTTTCGGAGAAGCAAATCCTCTTACGGGACTTGTGTTCTGTGCCGACTGCGGTGAAAAGATGTATAACCACCGTTCCCGAGGCGGTAAAGAAAACAACTTCTACCCTTCAGATTTCTTTGACTGCTCAACATATACACTTTCCCGACAAAAGAGATACAAAGCCTGTACGGGACACTATATAACTACCAAAAACTTACGCATCCTTATTCTCGACACCATACGAACCATAAGCACGCTTGCAATCAGTAATCAGGATGAATTTATTGAAAAGGTACGGAATGCTTCTCAGCTTCGTCAGGCAGAAGCGGCAAAGGAAATCAAAAGAAAACTTAACAAGGAACG
>JAGAKF010000073.1 GCA_017625835.1 Clostridia bacterium | reverse complement strand
GAATGATGTGTTTGCATTGCAAACATTAAGGGTCTGCGACGCTAAAATATAACACCTCGACTTTGATAGTGCCTGTAGGGGAGGCGTTTCGCCTCCCGCAAAATTGCACCGTATCTGGTGGGACGGGAAACCCGTCCCCTATGCTGTTTATTCGGTTTGTCAGGCTTATTAGATTTAGCAGGTGCCAAACCGCCCTCTGACGAGGGAGGTGGCAAAACCGAAGGTTTTGACGGAGGGAGAGATAACGCAAGTTTAACTACCCCTCAGTCTTGCCTACGGCAAGCCAGCTCCCCTGACAAGGGGAGCTACGCTCTATTTTAGATTAATTATAATTAAAAGAGCTCTGCAAACCCGAATTTATTGTTACATAAAGTCAAGTAGTATTTGACTGAAAATGTAGAAAGGAATAAAAATATGAAGCATTGCGGAACACAAAAGCTAGAAACAGAAAGATTGATATTAAGAAGATATGTAAGTGAAGACGCTGCTGCAATGTATAAAAATTGGGCATCAGACCCTGAGGTCACCAAATTCTTAATGTGGAAACCTCATTCAAATCAAGAAGAAAGCCAAAGAATAATGAATGATTGGGTGAAGCAATATTCAAACGAAAAATATTATCATTGGGGTATTGTCTTAAAGGATAACGATGATGGGCCGATTGGTGACATTGCGGTTGTTCAAATGAATGAAGAGGTTGAATCTGCTCATATTGGTTATTGCATCGGTAAAGATTGGTGGCATCAAGGGATCACATCCGAAGCATTGAAAGCAATTATGGATTTTCTGTTTGACACAGTAGGTGTAAATCGTATTGAATCAAGACACGATCCCAGAAATCCGAATTCAGGCAAGGTTATGCAGAAATGCGGAATGAACTATGAGGGAACTTTGCGCAGTTCGGACTGGAACAACCAAGGCATCTGCGATGCTTGTTATTACGCATTGTTAAAAGACGAACGCTGATATTTAAAATTATTGGAGCAAAAAATGAAAAAAATCAACTCAATTAAACTGATGTTCACGTTTGCTGGGTGTTTCCTCGGAGCCGGTTATGTGTCCGGTCAGGAGCTGTGGCAATTTTTCGGTTCGTTCGGTAAGGTCGGACTTATCGGAATGGCTGTCGCTGCCGTATTACTTTCCGCCTTTGGAATAATACTTACCCGTTATGTTCAGCTGACGGGCATCAGCGATATGGACAAAGTCGTAATAAAAAAAGATAATAAGATTTTACGTGGAATTTTCGTGGCGCTCGAAGTGTTTTTCCTTTTCGGTGTGTTTGTTATTATGACCGCAGGTGTCGGAGCGATGCTCGAACAGGTTTTCGGGCTTAATCCGATGATCGGTTCAGCAATTTTCACCGTCTGTGTCGCGTTGACAGCTATCTGCGGAATGAGTGGTATGGTAACGGCATTTTCGGTAACCGTTCCCCTTTTGGTAATTATGTCAGCTGTAATATTGGCTGTTTCAGGTGTTAAAAACGGATTTTCAAGTATCGTTTTTCCTGCAAGCGCAAGTGAAAATCCTCTGCTTCAGAACTGGTTTATTTCTGCAATAGTATTTGTTTCCTATAACCTTTTCGCTTCGATCGGCATTCTTACCCCGATCGGAAAGGCTGTCGAAAAGAAATCTACCCTTTACACTGGTATTATCGGCGGTGGCGTGCTTCTTCTGCTTATCGCCTTTGGTATTATGTTTACAATGGCACTTACGCCTGAATCAGTTTCAGCACAGTTACCGATGCTTTCTGCGGCACAGAATATAAACTCAGCTTTCACCTTTATTTTTGCTTTTCTTCTTTTCGGAGGAATGTTCGGCACATCGGTTTCGAGCGTTTTTGCGATTGATGAATTTGTTAAGACAAGATTCAAGGCAAATAAAAAAGCTTCGGTTTTTCTTATCGTAATTATTTCGTTTCTCTCATTTGTCGGAAGCATCTTCGGATTTGATAAGCTTATAGGTATTGTTTATCCTGTTTGCGGTTATCTTGGAGTTGCCGCTCTGGTGCTGATTGTTGTGAATTTTGTGAGAGTCAAACTTATCAAATAAAGAATTAAGGCCGACAGAGATCTGTCGGCCTTCAATTTATAACTTTTCAATTTTGCCAACTGAGTACTGCAGAATTTTCAATGCATCTGCAGAGTTTATCTTTCCGTTTTTATCAACATCTGCTGCAATAAATGCGCTTCCTGTAAGTTTTGTTTTACCAACCGAATGTTGCAGGCAAGAAAGAGCATCAGATGAATTTATCTTTCTGTCACCGTTCACATCACCCACATCATTTGACTCAGTTGTTTTAAAATGAATTGTTACTCTAAGAAGAGCGCTATTGTCGTCACCAATCTCAATTTTATTCCATTCTTCCTCCGAACCACTATAGTATACATCGGTAAGACTGTTGCAAGCAAAAAACACCCTATATCCGATTGTGGTAACACTGTCAGGGATTATAACACTTGTAAGGCTGTTGCAATTATAGAATGCACTCCCAGCGATTGTGGTGACACCACCAGGGATTGTTACGCTAGTAAGGCTGGTGCAATTTCTGAATGCCCCTTCTCCGATTGTGGTGACACCGTCAGGGATTGTAAACGCTGTTCTTTTATTGCCAATCGGATATTGAATAAGCTCAGTTTTCTTCTTATTATATAAAACACCGAAAGAATCACTGCTGTAATACTTATTGTCAGCATCAACCTCTATACTTGTAAGGCTGTCGCACTCATAGAACACAGTTTCGATTGTGGTAACACTTTCAGGGATTGTTACACTTGTAAGACTGTCACAATCATAGAACACAGCTCTTTCGATTGTGGTGACGTTGTTGCCGATTGTTATGCTTGTAAGACTGTCGCAATTTCTGAACGCACCTTCTCCGATTATGATGACACTGTTACCGATTATTACGCTTGTAAGACTGCCACACCTATCGAACGCATAATCTCCGATCGTGGTTACGCCGTTGCCGATAACAACTGACTTGATGTTAGCTTCATATGTTTCCCACGGGCGATCAACCAAAGGGTAATCATACATTGCTCCGGTACCGTCGATTACAAGCTTGCATGTTGCCGTACTGTACGTCCACGTAAGATTATCACCGCAGGTGCCACTTTGTGTTGCTGCGGTTGCAGTAATTTTCATAGTCGGAACCACACTGAGCAACATTACAACGGTCAATACCGAAGCACAAATTTGTTTGACTGTTTTTTTCATTTTCTTTACCTCCAAAAATAAAAAAGTGCGCAGCCGAAGCCACGCACGAAAAATACATAGCTCCAACTGTCGCCAAACAAATCTCTAACAGACAAACAAAATGTATGCAGAAACAGAGCATCTGTATTTTTGCCAAAAGGCATAAAAAACACACACTTAGTCTGTCCAAAATATTCAAATTTGTTTGGCATTTTAATTGTATCACATTTGCATTTTAATTGCAATATTATTTTGGTGCTGACCTTACTTACATTCATAAAGTCCGGTTTTTATTTATGCGTAGGAATCCCTCCACCACTTCGTGGTCCCCCTCCCTTTAATGCAATGGAGACTGAGGTTTCTCAGATTTTAAGCAAAATTAAAGCCGTAGCAGTTCGTTGAGCTGCTACGGCTTTACTGTTATTAAACTTATCTTGCAGAAATATCTTCTGTTGTAAGGAGAGCAACGCCACCGTTTTTGAGAGCTTCAACTGCCTTGGGCTCGTCGTCAACACGGATTACTGTCATAGCCTTGCCGTCTGCCTTGCCGATGAAAGCGTACATATACTCGATTACAACGTTTGCTTCTGTGAGCACGTTAAGAGCCTTTGCAAGTCCGCCCGGAGTGTCGTCAATCGCGATTGCGATAATATCGCTGAGCTTAACGATAACGCCCTCTTCCTTAAGAACTTCTACTGCAAGCTCAGGCTTATCCACGATAAGGCGGAGAATACCGAACTCTGATGTGTCTGCGAGTGATAGAGCAGAAATGTCGATTGACTTTTCTGCAAGGGCATTAAGAATTTCTGCCATTCTGCCGAATTTGTTTTCTACGAAAACTGAAATCTGCTTAACATACATTGTATTTTTCCTCCTTAAGTTAAATCTTTCTCTTGTCAATTACGCGCTTTGCTTTACCTTCACTACGTGTGATTGACTTCGGGTTGACAAGGCGTACCTTTGCACCGATGCCGAGCATTGAACGAAGCTCGTTGGTGATAGTCTTTTCAAGCTTCTCGATTGACTTAACATCATCAGCGAACATTGACTCGTCCATTTCAACGTTAACTTCGAATGTATCATTATTGTTGACACGGTCAACGATGATCTGATAGTTCGGTGTGATACCGCTGCCAACCTTAAGAAGAACTTCTTCAACCTGTGACGGGAATACGTTAACACCGCGGATAATGAGCATATCGTCGCTTCTGCCTGTCGGCTTGTTCATTCTTACGTGAGTTCTGCCGCAAGCACACTTCTCATAATTAAGAGAGCAGATATCTCTTGTTCTGTAACGGATAAGCGGGAAGCCTTCCTTTGTGATTGTTGTGAAAACGAGCTCACCCTTGCTTCCTCGCGGAAGAACCTCACCTGTATCAGGATCGATGATTTCGGGAATGAACATATCTTCGCAAACGTGCATACCGCACTGATGCTCACATTCATATGAAACACCCGGTCCCATAATCTCTGAAAGACCATAAATATCGTAAGCCTTAATGTGAAGCTTCTCTTCGATTGCGTGACGCATTTCTTCAGTCCACGGTTCTGCGCCAAAGATACCTGCCTTAAGACTGAGCTGATCCGTCATACCTGCTTCTTCGATTGCCTCGCCGAGATACATTGCATATGAAGGCGTGCAACAAAGGCAGGTTGAGCCGAAGTCTACCATTGTCTGGATCTGGTTTGCAGTATTACCTGATGATGTCGGGATTACTGTTGCTCCGATTTTTGTTGCACCTCCGTGTGCACCGAGACCGCCTGTGAAGAGGCCGTAACCGTATGAAACCTGAACGAAGTCCTTGTTGTCAAGGCCGATCGCGTACATCATTCTTGCAACACCGTTGTCCCAGGCATCAAGGTCATTTCTTGTGTAACCTACAACGATTTTCTTACCCGTTGTTCCGCTTGAAGCGTGAACACGGACGATATTTTCCATCGGTTCAGCAAAGAGACCGTACGGATAATAATCTCTGAGGTCCTGTTTATATGAAAACGGAAGCTTATGTAAGTCTTCGATTCCGTGAATATCTGAAGGTTTAAGTCCGAGCTCGTCCATTCTGTTTCTGAAAAGCTCAACTCGCTCGTACATTCTGTTTACCTGCCATACCAAGCGTTCGCTCTGAAGCTTTTCGAGCTCCTCACGCGGCATGGTTTCAATTTCCTGTTGCCACATTGCCATAAAAATCACCCTTTACTTCGCTTAGAAAAATATTTAGCAGGAGTGCAGATACACTGCACCCCTGTTAATTTTAGAATAATCCTGAGATTACGCCGTTTTCATCAACGTCGATTTTCTCAGCTGCCGGTACTTTCGGAAGTCCGGGCATAGTCATAATGTCTCCAGTAAGAACAACAATGAATCCTGCACCTGCAGACACCTTTACATTTTTAATTGTTACTGTGAAGCCCTCCGGTGCACCGAGCTTTGTCGGGTCATCTGAGAAGCTGTACTGTGTTTTAGCAACGCAGATCGGAAGCTTATCAAAACCAAGCTCCCTGAGCGTTTCAATCTGCTTCTTTGCAGCAGGGAGAACGCTGATACCGTTACCGCCGTATACACGCTTAACGATAGCTTCGATCTTGTCCTCGATTGAACCGTCAAGTTCGTATGAGAACGAGAAGTCATTTTCTTTTTCACAAAGAGCTACAACTTCCTTTGCAAGCTCTTCGCCGCCCTTGCCGCCTTCAGCCCATACGTTAGAAAGAACAACGTTTACGCCGAGGTCCTTGCACTTATCGATGATGAACTCGATTTCCTTGTCTGTATCTGTCGGAAAACGATTAACAGCGACAACACAGGGAAGCTTATAAACATTTGTGATGTTTGAAACGTGGCGGAGAAGATTCGGAACACCCTTTTCAAGTGCTTCGATATTTTCTGAGCCAAGTTCTGTCTTTGCGAGACCGCCGTGCATTTTAAGAGCGCGGACTGTTGCAACCATAACAACCGCTGAAGGCTTAAGACCTGCATAACGGCACTTGATATCAAGGAACTTTTCAGCACCGAGGTCAGCGCCGAAGCCTGCTTCAGTAACTGCGTAATCGCCGAGGCGCATAGCCATTCTCGTTGCAATAACAGAGTTACAGCCGTGAGCAATATTTGCAAACGGACCGCCGTGAACAAATGCAGGAGTACCTTCAAGTGTCTGAACGAGGTTCGGCTTGATAGCATCCTTGAGAAGAGCCGTCATAGCACCGACAGCCTTGAGATCGCCTGCTGTTACTGGCTTACCGTCAAATGAATAGCCGACGATGATTCTTGAAAGTCTTTCCTTAAGGTCGGTGATAGATGTTGCAAGGCAGAATACAGCCATAATTTCAGATGCAACAGTGATGTCGAATCCGTCCTCACGGGGAACACCGTTAACCTTGCCGCCAAGGCCGTCAACAACATTACGGAGCTGTCTGTCGTTCATATCAACACAGCGCTTCCATGTGATACGTCTTGTATCAATGCCGAGAGCGTTACCCTGATGGATATGGTTGTCGAGCATAGCCGCAAGAAGGTTGTTCGCAGCACCGATTGCGTGGAAGTCACCTGTGAAGTGGAGATTGATATCCTCCATCGGAACAACCTGAGCATATCCGCCGCCTGCTGCACCGCCCTTGACACCGAAAACGGGGCCAAGAGACGGCTCACGAAGAGCAACCATTACGTTCTTGCCGATACGGCGAAGACCGTCGGCAAGACCGATTGTTGTAGTTGTTTTACCCTCACCTGCAGGTGTGGGAGTGATTGCAGTTACAAGGATGAGTTTACCCTCTTTCTTCTCAGTTTCGTTGAGAAGTGCATAGTCAACCTTTGCCTTGTATCTGCCGTACTGCTCGATGTATTTATCGTCAATATTTGCTGTTTTGGCGATTTCTGTAATGGGTTTCATTTCGCACTGCTGTGCAATTTCAATATCTGTCAAATATCCCATTTTATTTCGCTCCTCTTATTTAAAATATTTAACAGCAGAAGAGAACATCTGCATATCGTATTCACCGTATACGTTCTTGTAAAGGCCGTAGCCAATACGTTCTGAATGTGCCATCTTACCGAATACACGTCCATCAGGTGAAGTGATACCTTCAATAGCTGACATTGAGTTGTTCGGATTGAAGTGAACATCGTCTGTAACGTTACCGTTAAGGTCAACGTACTGCGTAGCGATCTGTCCGTTTGCGGCAAGCTCCTTGATAAGCTCTTCGCTTGCAAGGAATCGACCTTCACCGTGAGAAATCGGCACATTGTAGATATCTCCGACCTTTGTTCCTGCGAGCCATGGAGACTTATTGGAAGCAATACGTGTTCTTACCATTCTTGACTGGTGACGTGCGATTGTGTTGAATGTAAGAGTCGGGCAGTTTTCGTCTGTATCGATAATCTTACCGTAAGGTACAAGACCGAGCTTAATAAGAGCCTGGAAGCCGTTACAGATACCGCACATAAGACCGTCACGGTTTTCAAGAAGGTCTGTAACACCGTCCTTGATAGCTGCGTTTCTGAAGAATGCTGTGATGAACTTACCTGAACCGTCGGGCTCGTCACCGCCTGAGAAGCCGCCCGGGATAAAGATCATCTGAGCTGACTTGATCTTCTCTGCAAAGCTGTCAACGCTTCTTGCGATGCCGTCAGCTGAAAGGTTGTTAATTACGATGATTTCAGCATCTGCGCCTGCATCACGCATAACCTTTGCTGTGTCAAATTCGCAGTTAGTGCCGGGGAATACAGGGATAAGAACCTTCGGCTGTGCAACCTTGATTGCGGGAGCCTTACGCTCTGTTGCTTCGAATGAGAATGTTTCGATTTCCTTATTGTCAGCAGGAATATTGCAGCTGAATACGCTTTCAAGCTTATCTTCATAAATCTTAAGAACCTCATCTGCACAGAGCTTTTCTTCGCCATATACAAATGCTTTTTCCTCCGTAACGTAACCGATAAGTGTACCGATTTCTGTGTCATCGCTGAGTTCAAGAAGGAATGAACCGTAGCAATAGCCGAAGATATCCTCAAGGCTCAATACGCTGTCAAATGCGAAGCCGAAACCGTTACCGAAAGCCATCTTCATAACTGCTTCTGCAACACCGCCGTATGTCGGAGTGTAAGCTGAAAGCACCTTGCCTTCTCTCATAAGAGATACAACTTCGTCAAAGAGAGCGAGGAGAGAATCGGTCTTCGGGAGTTTATTTTCGTCATATTCAGGCTTAACAAGAACAACCTTGCTGCCTGCCTTTTTGAATTCGTTTGTAATGATATTGTCAACTTTCTCAGTTGTAACTGCGAAAGAAACAAGGGTCGGAGGAACGTCGAGCTTTTCGAAAGTTCCGCTCATTGAGTCCTTACCGCCGATTGCTGCAACGCCGAGATTCTTCTGAGCCTCAAAAGCACCAAGAAGAGCTGAAAGAGGCTTGCCCCAACGCTTTGCATACTTGTTGGGTCTTTCAAAATATTCCTGGAATGTAAGGTATACATCCTCATACTTTGCACCTGCTGCAACGAGCTTTGCAACTGATTCAACAACTGCAAGGTATGCACCGTGGTACGGGCTCTTTTCTGTAATATACGGGTTATAGCCCCAAGTCATAACTGAGCAATCGTTTGTATGCTTCTTCTCAACTGATACCTTGTGTACCATAGCCTGAATCGGAGTAAGCTGATTCTGACCGCCGAAAGGCATAAGAACTGTACCTGCACCGATTGTTGAGTCAAAGCGCTCTGAAAGGCCTCTCTTTGAGCAGACATTGAGATCATCTGCGAGAGCCTTGAAGCCGTCTGAGAAATTGTCAGCGATTTCTTTATCGTAATTCTGAACGCCTGCAGCTTCGATTGTGATATGCTTTTCAGCACCGTTAGAGTTAAGGAACTCACGGCTGATATCAACAATCGTGTTGCCGTTCCAGAACATTCTGAGTCTGGGCTCAGCCTTGACTGTTGCAACTACTGTTGCTTCAAGGTTTTCTTCATTTGCAATCTTAAGGAATGCGTCAACGTTTTCCTTCTCGATAACAACAGCCATTCTCTCCTGAGATTCACTGATTGCAAGTTCTGTTCCGTCAAGGCCATCATACTTCTTCGGAACTGCGTTGAGATCGATTTCAAGGCCGTCAGCAAGCTCACCGATAGCAACGGATACACCGCCTGCGCCGAAGTCGTTACAACGCTTGATCATACGGCAAGCATCGCCATTGCGGAAGATTCTCTGGAGCTTTCTTTCTTCCGGAGCATTACCCTTCTGAACCTCTGCACCGCAGGATTCGAGTGAATCAAGTGTATGTGACTTTGAAGAACCTGTTGCACCGCCGCAACCGTCACGGCCTGTTCTGCCACCAAGAAGTATAACGATATCACCGTCCTCGGGACGCTCACGTCTTACGTTCTCCTGCGGAGCTGCAGCAACAACTGCACCGATTTCCATACGCTTTGCAGCATATCCGTCGTGATAAAGCTCGTCAACCATACCTGTTGCAAGACCGATCTGGTTACCGTATGATGAGTAACCTGCGGCAGCAGTTGTGACAATCTTTCTCTGCGGGAGCTTACCTTCCATTGTTTCCTTAACAGGCTTCAACGGGTCAGCAGCACCTGTAACACGCATAGCAGCGTATACATATGAACGGCCTGAAAGCGGGTCACGGATAGCACCGCCGATACATGTTGCGGCACCGCCGAAAGGCTCGATTTCTGTCGGGTGGTTATGTGTTTCATTTTTGAAGAGAAGGAGCCACGGCTCTTTTACACCGTCAACTTCAATCTCGATTTTAACTGTACAAGCGTTGATTTCCTCAGACTCATCGAGCTTATCAAGCTTGCCGATTTTCTTAAGATACTTAGCAGCAAGTGTGCCGATATCCATAAGATTCTGCGGCTTTGTTCTGCCGAGGAATTCACGTGTTTTAATATAATCATCATATGCAGCCTGAAGAAGCTCGTCTTCGAAAGTTACCTTGTCGATAGTTGTAAGGAACGTTGTATGACGGCAATGGTCAGACCAATATGTATCGATCATTCTGATTTCTGTAATTGTAGGATTACGGTTTTCTGACTTGAAATATGACTGGCAGAAAGCAATATCGTCATTATCCATCGCAAGACCGTAATTCTTAACGAAAGCTGCAAGACCCTCTGCATCAAGGTCGTTGAAGCCGTCGAGAGTTTCAACTGTTGTGGGAATTTCGTAATCAACCTTAAGTGTTTCAACTGTTTCAAGTGAAGCTTCACGTGACTCAACGGGGTTGATTACGTACTTTTTGATCTGCTCAAGCTCGTCAGCAGATACATTACCGTAAAGAAGATAAACCTTTGCGGCACGTACTGTCGGGCGCTCGCCCTTTGAGATAATCTGGATACACTGTGCAGCAGAGTCAGCTCTCTGGTCAAACTGACCGGGAAGATACTCAACTGCGAAAACTGTTGCATCGTCCTGCGGCAGCTCATCATAGATAATATCGAGCTGAGGCTCAGAGAAAACAGTTTTCTTTGAATAGTTAAACAGATCTTCTTCGATGTTTTCAACGTCATAACGGTTGATAACACGTACCTCTTCAAGAGATTTTATCTGGAGAATGTGTCTGATATCGTAACGAAGGCTTTTCGCTTCGTTATCAAGACCTTTTTTCTTTTCAACATAGATGCGATATACCATTTATTTAACCTCCGCATTCAAAGCTTTCTGACCGATATCTCTACGGCAGAAGCCGTTTTCAAAACCAACCTTGTCGGTAAGTTCATATGCATTTTTAATTGCCGTTTTAAGGTTTTCTGCGACTGCAGTAACGCCGAGAACTCTGCCGCCTGCGCTGAGAAGCTTTTCTCCGTCAAGCTTTGCACCTGCAACAAAGATTTCGCTTTCTGCGTCTGTTTCGGGAAGCGTGAGCTCGAATCCGCTTTCGTACTTCACAGGATAACCCTTTGAAGCAAGGATTACACAACAAGCTGACTTATCGCTGAACTTAACTTCAGTTTTGTCAAGCTCCCCTCTTGCAGTAGCTTTCATAACTGTGAACAAATCACTTTCAAGCAACGGTAAAACAACCTGTGTTTCGGGATCACCGAAACGGCAGTTATATTCGATAACCTTAGGTCCGTCAGGAGTGATCATAAGGCCGAAATAAAGGCATCCTCTGAATTCTCTGCCCTCCGCTTTCATTGCACGGATTGTCGGAAGGAAAATCTTCTCCACACACTCCTCTGCAACTGCATCGGTATAATACGGATTCGGAGCGACTGTGCCCATACCGCCTGTGTTAAGACCTTCGTCGTTATCGAATGCACGCTTGTGGTCCATTGATGAAATCATCGGCTTAACGACATTTCCGTCTGTGAATGCAAGTACGGAAACTTCGGGACCTGTAAGAAACTCTTCAATAACAACGTTGCTTCCGCTGTCGCCGAAGACCTTGTCCTCCATCATTGAACGGACAGCGTCAACAGCTTCTTCACGTGTCTGAGCGATTATAACACCCTTACCGAGTGCAAGACCGTCAGCCTTGATAACTGTCGGAATCGGAGCTGTTTTGATATATTCAAGAGCTTCGTCCATCTGAGTAAACACTTCATACTTTGCTGTAGGAATGTTGTACTTCTTCATAAGATTTTTTGAAAAAACCTTGCTACCTTCAATTATTGCGGCGTTTGCCTTAGGACCAAAACATTCGATACCTGCCGCATTGAGCGCATCGACCGCACCGAGCACCAATGGATCGTCAGGAGCAACGACTGCAAAATCAATCGCATTTTCGGTTGCGAATTTTATAAGGCCGTCAATATCCTTTGCACCTACGTTGACGCAAGTTGCGTCGTTTGCCATACCGCCGTTTCCGGGAAGGGCAAAGATTTCGTCAATTTCGGGGCTGACTTTAAGCTTTTTTATGATGGCGTGTTCACGTCCGCCTGAGCCGACAACCATTACTTTCATTGTGATTTCTCCTTAAAATGGTTACTTGTTAACTTATCAATAAATGGGGAATTTTGCGCAAAGCTCTGTTACTTCCTTAGTAACCTGCTCTTTGCTGCCCTCAAAATCTGTAGCAATTTTCTTAATCCAGCCTGCAATAAGAAGCATTTCTTCTTCCTTGAAGCCTCTTGATGTTACCGCCGGTGTACCGATACGAAGACCGCTTGTTACAAACGGACTCTGTGTTTCGTTCGGAACTGTATTTTTATTTACGGTAATATGAACCTCGTCAAGACGGTGTTCCATTTCCTTACCTGTGAGGTCAAAATCGCGAAGGTCAACGAGCATAAGATGATTGTCCGTGCCGTCAGAAACGATTCTGAAACCTTCTTTTTTAAGTGCATCGCAAAGAACAGCCGCGTTTTTAACAACCTGCTCCTGGTAAGCCTTGAACTCGTCTGTCATAGCTTCACCGAAAGCAACAGCCTTAGCTGCGATGATGTGCATAAGAGGACCGCCCTGCGTACCCGGGAAAACAGCCTTGTCGATTGCCTTTGCATATTCTTCCTTACAAAGGATGAGACCGCCTCTCGGACCTCTGAGTGTTTTATGTGTTGTCGAAGTAACAACATCTGAATACGGTACAGGATTTGGATGAAGTCCTGCAGCAACAAGACCTGCGATATGTGCCATATCGACCATAAGGTATGCGCCGACTTCGTCACAGATTTCACGGCACTTTTTATAGTCAATAACTCGTGAATATGCGCTTGCACCGACAACGATCATCTTCGGCTTGCACTCAAGTGCAATACGGCGCATTTCTTCGTAATTGATTACTTCTGTCTCAGAATCAACACCGTAAGGAACGATGTTAAAATACTTACCTGAAATGTTTGCAGGCGAACCGTGAGAAAGGTGTCCGCCCTCTGAAAGGTTCATACCCATAACCGTGTCGCCCGGTTTAACGAGTGCAAAGAATGTTGCAAGGTTTGCATTTGCACCGCTGTGAGGCTGAACGTTTGCGTGCTCAGCACCGAAGATTTTCTTCGCTCTTTCGCGTGCGATTTCTTCTACCTTATCGACACAGTAGCAACCGCCGTAATATCTCTTTGACGGATAACCCTCAGCGTATTTATTTGTAAGGACACCGCCTGCTGCAAGGAGAACTGCCTTTGAAACAATGTTCTCAGAAGCGATGAGCTCAATATTATGACGCTGACGCTCAAGCTCTTCGCTGCAAGCACCTGCAACTTCGGGATCAAAATTTATAAGTTCTTCAAAAAAATTCATCTTAAACCTCTGTTTTATATATTAATGGTGGAACAATCTCATTCCTGTGAATGCCATTGTAATGCCGTACTTATCGCAGCATTCGATTACAATATCGTCACGGATTGAACCGCCCGGTTCTGCGATGTATGAAACGCCGCTCTTCTTTGCGCGTTCAATGTTATCGCTGAACGGGAAGAAAGCATCTGAACCGACTGAAACGCCTGTGATTGTTGCAAGGTAAGCTGCCTGCTCCTCATCTGTAAACGGTTCAGGCTGGCATGTGAAATACTTCTGCCAGTTGCCGTCTGCACATACGTCTTCTTCATTCTTGTTGATGTAACCGTCGATTACGTTGTCACGGTTAGGTCTTGAAACGTCATCTCTGAACGGAAGGTTGAGAACCTTGTCGCTCTGGCGAAGGTGCCATGTATCTGCCTTTGTGCCTGCAAGACGTGTACAGTGGATTCTTGACTGCTGGCCTGCGCCAACACCGATTGCCTGACCGTCCTTTGCATAGCAGACTGAGTTTGACTGAGTATACTTAAGAGTGATAAGAGCGATGATAAGGTCACGCTTTGCTTCTTCGGGGAACTCTTTGTTAGCTGTAACAATGTTCTGAAGCTGTGACTCATCGATTTTATAATCATTTCTGCCCTGCTCGAATGTGATGCCGTAAACCTGCTTCTGCTCGATCGGCTGCGGTACATAGTCAGGGTCAATCTTTACAATATTATAGTTACCGTTTCTCTTGGTTTTAAGAATTTCAAGTGCTTCGTCTGTGTAACCCGGAGCGATAACACCGTCAGAAACTTCACGCTTGATGATAGTAGCGGTTGTCTTGTCGCAAACGTCTGAAAGTGCGATCCAGTCGCCGAATGATGACATACGGTCCGTACCTCTTGCACGTGCATATGCACAAGCGAGCGGAGACTCGTCAAGACCTTCGATATCGTCTACGAAGCAAGCCTTCTTAAGCTTCTCGGGAAGCGGATTGCCGACTGCTGCGCAGGTCGGGCTTACGTGCTTAAAAGATGCTGCTGCAGGCATACCGAGAGCTTCCTTAAGCTCCTTAACAAGCTGCCATGAGTTGAAGGCATCGAGGAAATTGATAAATCCGGGTCTGCCTGCAAGAATTTCGATCGGAAGATCTGTTCCGTCAGACATAAAGATTTTTGCGGGCTTCTGGTTGGGGTTACAACCGTATTTAAGTTCAAATTCTTTCATTTTCGTACACCTTCCTCTAATTATTTGTTCTTGTTGATAAGACGGTTCTCTTCTGCACCTGTTTCAAGGTCGATGTAACGAACGTAAAGAGAAATCTTATTATCTTCATTAAGGTTTGTCCAGAGTGTGTTTGTGAACTCATCGATATCGTCAGGAATCATAACTCTTTCGGGTTCACCCTGGAATGTCGGGATCGGATTACCGTCGCATACATAAGTGTGTATGAAGTGGCCGAGACCTGCCTTTGAGGGGTACATAAAGAGATAACGTGCGCAGTCTGAACCGATTTCGTCAATGCTCTTGAGGATGCTCATTTCATATGTGAAATCGCTGTCGTTGAACTTGATCATACCGCTGATTCTCGGAGTGAAGTTCGGTGCATCGGGCTCAAACTCACGTGTCTTGAGAGCGCCGTTGAAGCACTTACCTTCCTTGATGAATTCGTAAATTGTATCTGTCTGGTCACCGTTAGTAACGATGAGCTTATTTTCATGCTTTCTGATAGCGGCATAGATGATAAGTGAAGGATCTTCAACCTTTGAAGCATCAAACGGCTCTGTGAAAACTGCTCCGTCCTTCTCTGAGAAAATACGGTTACGGCTGTTTTCGCTTCTGCCCATGATGAAATAAGCAGCTACTGCCTTTTTAGCATCTGCAGTTTTACCGATTACGATACCTCTGCCGACATAAGAATTGTCGCGGATAAGTTCGCCGATGTCATTAACCTTGTATATGTTCATAATCTTCACCTTTTTCCTTAATTTCTTTTGATACTAATTCTGCCGCTTCAGGCAGGATATTCCATTCTGCTTCCTGCATAACTCTTTTCTGCAGAGTTTCGGGAGTGTCCTGAGGCTCGATGTAAACTGCTCTCTGGAGAATAATCTGCCCGCCGTCGGGAATCTCATTTACAAAATGCACCGTCGCACCCGTAACCTTAACACCATAGTCAAGTGCAGCTTCGTGCACCTTAAGGCCGTAAAAGCCTTCACCGCAGAAAGAAGGAATCAATGACGGATGAACGTTTATGATTCGCTTCGGATAGCAGGATGTAAAGCTCTCTGTAAGAATACACATAAAGCCTGCGAGGATTATAAGCTCAATTTCGTTTTCTTTAAGAACAGACTTAACTTCTGCCTCAAAAGATTCCCTTGTCGCATATTCCTTGTTATTTATAACCGCTGTTTTTATTCCTGCATTCTCAGCACGTGTCAAAGCGTAAGCACCGGGTTTATTGGAGATTACAATTTCGATTTTACCGCTTTTTATAATGCCGCTTTTTTCGGCATCAATCAAAGCCTGAAGGTTTGTTCCGCCACCCGATACGAGGACGGCAATTTTAGTCGGAGCAGTATTCATAGCCTCTCCCCCATTATTATTCAATGATAATCTTCTCGTCACCTGCGATGATTTCGCCGATTACATAAGCGTCTTCACCGTTAGCCTTGAGGATTTCGATAGCCTTGTCTGCATCTTCCTTGGCAACAACAACGCTCATACCAACACCCATATTGTATGTGTTGAACATATCGCGCTCGGGGATGTTGCCTGTCTTCGCGATGAGGTCGAATATCGGAAGGATACGGATTGAAGCCTTGTCAATCTTAGCACCGAAACCGTCAGGAAGGCTTCTTGGGATATTCTCATAGAAGCCGCCGCCTGTGATATGAGAAACTGACTTAACAGTAACTTCTTCAAACAAAGCCATCATCGGTTTAACATAAATCTTTGTCGGAGTGAGAAGTGTTTCGCCGAGTGACTTGCCGCCAAGCTCTTCCATCGGAGTTTTCAGATCAGCATTGTCAACGTCAAAAACTTTTCTTACAAGTGAGAAACCGTTTGAGTGAACGCCTGATGACGGGAGAGCAATGATAACGTCTCCTTCTTTTACAAGCTTATTGTTGACGATCTTATCCTTATCAACAACGCCTACTGAGAAGCCTGCCATATCGTATTCGTCAATCGGATAGAAACCGGGCATTTCTGCTGTTTCACCGCCGATAAGTGCTGAACCTGACTGAACACAGCCTTCTGCAACACCTGCAACGATGTCTGCGATTCTTTCGGGAACGTTCTTACCGCAAGCGATGTAGTCAAGGAAGAACAACGGCTTTGCACCGCAGCAGATAACGTCGTTAACACACATTGCAACGCAGTCAATACCGACTGTATCGTGCTTGTCCATAAGGAAAGCCATCTTGAGCTTTGTGCCTACACCGTCAGTTCCGCTTACGAGTACAGGCTTTGAAATGCCTGTAAGGTCAAGTTCAAAAAGACCGCCGAAACCACCGATATCTGATGCAACTGAGTTTGACATTGTTCTTGCGATATGAGCTTTCATGAGCTCAACTGCTTTATAACCGGCAGTAATATCAACACCGGCTGCTGCGTAGCTGTCTGATTTAGAGTTTGTATGCATAATTCTTATTCCTTTCCGTTCCAACAATATGTGCAAAGGTCGCATTCATCAAGTCCGATTGCTTCGATGAGACCTTCAAGTGACTGAAATTCGAGTGATGAGAAATGAAGTTTTTCGCAGATTGTCTGGCGAAGCTTCTTACCTCTTTCTGTTGATGAGTCGCTGTACTCATCGATATACTTTTCGCCTTCCTCGCCTTCAAGCTCCATAATTGTGCTTCTTGTTATAAGGTCGAGATCGCTCGTATTACGGGAGAAGTTAAGGTACTTACAGCCGTACATAATCGGCGGACATGCCGAACGCATATGAACAGCTTTTGCACCGTTTGAGTAAAGGAACTCTACTGTTTCACGAAGCTGTGTTCCGCGGACGATCGAGTCATCAACGAAGAGAAGACTCTTGTCACGGATAAGCTCGTGTACAGGCACCTGCTTCATTTTAGCGACCTTATTTCTGTCGCTCTGCTTTGCAGACATAAAGCTTCTCGGCCATGTCGGCGTATATTTGATAAATGGTCTTGAAAATGGGATACGGCTTTTGTTTGCATATCCGATTGCGTGAGGTGTTCCTGAATCCGGTACACCGCTTACGTAGTCAACATCTGCGGCATTTCCGACTTTCATATCATGCTCTGCAAGAATTTCACCGTTACGGTAACGCATAACCTCAACATTTACACCCTCGTAGTTTGACGGTGAATAACCGTAATATGACCAAAGGAAAGCACAAACGCGTTTTTTAGTACCGGGAGCAGAAAGCTGCTTTAACGAATCACATTTAAGTTCTACAATTTCTCCCGGTCCGAGTTCTTTTTCGTCTTCATAGCCGAGCTTTTGGTATGCAAAAGACTCAAAAGAAACGCAGTATCCGTTTTCGTTCTTTCCGACGAGGACCGGTATTCTGCCGAGTCTGTCACGTGCAGCAATAATCGCACCGTCATTCTTAAGAATCAGGATTGAAGCTGTACCGTCTATTACCTCCTGGGCAAAGTGGATTCCTGCAACGAAATCACTTTTCTGATTGATGAGTGCTGCAACAAGCTCGGTCGAATTAACCTTACCGCCTGTCATTGCATTGAACTGTCCGCCGCTGAAATCAAGGTATTGTTTTATAAGAGCATCCGCATTGTTGATTACGCCGATAATGCAGATTGCATATGTGCCGAGATTTGAACGCACAAGAAGCGGCTGCGGGTCAGAGTCGCTGATACATCCGATTGCTGAATTGCCTTTCATTTCTTCAAAAACATTTTCGAACTTTGTTCTGAAGGGTGAGTTTTCGATGTTGTGAATATCTCTTTGCAAGCCTACTGTTTCGTCATATGCAGCCATACCGCCACGTCGTGTTCCGAGATGTGAATGGTAGTCTGTACCGAAGAATACATCGTAAATTGCATCCCCTTTACAGGCTGCACCAAAAAATCCTCCCATTTTAATTACCTCCTAACACTGAGTGTATCCGTCCGCAAGGATTTTTGCGGAAACGGAGCTGTGGGTTTATTTATTGAATCTTTTCTCTATTTCTGCATTCTTTTTAAGAACGTTTTCTGATGCTGACTTTCTCTGTGCGTCAAGCTTTGCTGCAACTTCATCATCGCTTACAGAAAGAATCTGAAGAGCAAGAAGAGCTGCGTTTGCTGCGCCGTCAATTGCAACTGTTGCAACAGGGATACCTGCAGGCATCTGCACGGTTGAAAGAAGAGCATCCAGACCGTCGAGAGTTGAAGCCTTTACGGGAATACCGATTACTGGCAATGTTGTGTTTGCAGCGATAGCGCCTGCGAGATGAGCAGCCTTACCTGCTGCGGCGATGATTGCGCCAAAGCCGTTCTTACGTGCATTAGCAGAAAACTCTTTTGCTTCTGCAGGTGTTCTGTGTGCGGAAAAAACATGCACTTCGTAAGGAACACCGAACTCATCGAGAGTTGTCATTGCTTTTTCAACTACGGGCAAATCGCTGTCGCTACCCATAATAATTCCGATTTTTTTCATTCTGAAATCCTCCTAAAAATAAGCAAGGCAGTCCTATATTCTCAACAGGACTGCCCAGACGGTCGGCTGTAAAAATCCTTTTGCTCCCCTGTGGTGAATCCACAATTCCGTCAGTCACAAAAGGTCTTAAATCTTATGGTTTGATTATATCAAAAACCGCCGTAAAGGTCAACTTAATCAAGTGTAAAAGTTTGTCCCATATTTTAACTTTTGTCTATCAAAAATATACAAATCATTCGGCTTTTGTTTCACAATAAATACATCTGTACACTGCCTTTTCGCCGTTTGTTGTCTTTTTGAAAATATGTGGCAATTCCTGCTCAACCGAAGTTATGCAACGCGGATTTTTGCACATGATAACATTTGTAAGTTTTTCAGGTAATGAAACCTTTCTTTTTTCAACAAGCTTGCTGTCTTTTATAATATCAACCGTAACACCCGGATCAACATAACCAAGAAGTTCAACATCAACTTCGATGTCAGCATCAACTTTGATTATGTCCTTCTTGCCCATTTTATTGCTGTGCACATTTTTTATGATAGCAACAGAGCAATCAAGTTCATCAAGATTGAGCAGATTATAAATCTGCATACCCTTGCCCGCTGCAATATGGTCAATAACAATACCGTTTTTGATTGAATCTATATTCATTTATTTTACCTCCAGAAGCTTAAGTATCAAAGCCATTCTCATATACTTTCCGTTAAGTACCTGCTTGAAATAACATGCTCTGGGATCCTCGTCAACAGCAACGCTGATTTCGTTGACTCGGGGCAGCGGATGCATAATACAAAGGTCTGCCTTTGCAGTTTCAAGCTTTTCGGGTGTAAGTATGTAGCTGTCCTTAAGACGGAGATAATCTTCCTCGTTGAAGAAACGCTCACGCTGAACGCGTGTCATATAAAGAATATCAAGTTCAGGCATAACTGCTTCGAGGTCAGTAGTCTGAATGTATTCAAGATTGTTTTTCTGAATAATATCCTTCTTTACGTAGCTGGGCAACTTAAGCTCTTCGGGAGAGATAAGCACAAACTTCACGTTCTCATATCTTGAAAGAGCACTGATAAGTGAATGTACGGTTCTGCCGAACTTAAGGTCTCCGCAGAAACCTACGGTGATATTATTGAATCTGCCCTTTTCGCGGCTGATTGTAAGAAGGTCTGCAAGAGTCTGTGTCGGGTGGTTATGACCGCCGTCACCTGCATTGATAACAGGGATGCTTGCGTTCATTGAAGCAACAAGCGGTGCACCTTCCTTAGGATGACGCATTGCTATGATATCAGCGTAGCAGGAAATCGTCTTTGCCGTATCGGCAACGCTCTCGCCCTTTGCGGCTGAGCTTGATTTTGCATCAGACATACTCAGCACGTTACCGCCAAGCTCGTACATAGCAGCTTCGAAGCTGAGTCTCGTTCTTGTTGACGGCTCGAAGAAAAGAGTTGCAAGCTTCTTACCTGCACACTTGTGAGCATATTTTTCAGGGTTTTCGATTATATCATTTGCACAAGCCACAAGATCGTCAAGTTCAGCTGTGGAAAGGTCAAGAATATCGATTACACTTCTCATTATTTTACTCCTCCGATCCAGCTTTCGTCGGACGGGTTATTTCTGAATGCAATGAGTCTCTGAATATCTGCTGTTGCGATGTAGCCTTCTTCTGCTGCTACTTCTGCAATTACGTCAAAGTTTGTAAGGCTGTAGTTTGTAACGTTTGCTTCTTCAAGGCGTACAAGACCCTTCTTCATACCGTATGTGAAGATTGAAACAACGCCGAGAACATCTGCGCCAGCTTCACGAAGAACGTTAACAACTTCGATAACACTACCGCCTGTTGAAATAAGATCTTCAACAACAACAACCTTCTGACCCGGAAGAAGCTTACCTTCGATCTGGTTCTGTCTGCCGTGGTCCTTGTTGCCTGAGCGAACGTAACCCATAGGCATATCAAGAAGATGGGCTGTAATTGCAGCGTGTGCGATACCTGCTGTTGATGTACCCATAAGAACTTCTGCCTCAGGATACTTTTCCTTGATAAGTTTTGCAAGACCGTTTTCAACATCTGTTCTTACATCGGGTGCCGTAAGTGTGAGTCTGTTATCACAGTAAACAGGGCTCTTGATTCCGCTTGCCCATGTGAACGGCTCCTCCGGACGGAAGAAAACCGCCTTGATTTTAAGTAAATCTTTTGCAATAAGCTTCTCCATAAATTTAATCTCCTTTATGTTAATTCTAATTCTAAACTTAGTCTACAAATTCTGCAACGCATCTGTTGTATGCTGCAACGGGATCTGCCGCCGCTGTGATAGGTCTGCCGACAACAATGTAGTCAGAACCGATCTTCTTAGCTTCAGCAGGAGTCATAACTCTTACCTGGTCGCCGATATCGCCGTCAGCAAAACGAACGCCCGGTGTAACTGTTACGAAGTCGTTTCCGCAGGTTTCGTGAACCTTGCCTGCCTCAAGAGGTGAACATACAACACCATCAAGACCTGCAAGCTTTGCATTGTGAGCATAGTGCATAACAACCTTGTCAATCGGTTCATTGATAAGAAGGTCGTCTGTCATACGCTCCTGACTTGTCGATGTAAGCTGTGTTACTGCGATAAGGATAGGTCTTGTTCCGTCGGGACGGGTAAGGCCCTCGAGTGCAGCTTCCATCATAGCAATTGTTCCGCTTGCGTGGAGGTTTGTCATATCAACATCAAGGCCCGAAAGAACAGCCATTGATTTTTTAACTGTGTTGGGAATATCGTGAAGCTTGAGGTCAAGGAAAATCTTGTGTCCTCTCTCCTTGATTTCCTTTACGATCTGTGGACCTTCTGCATAGAAAAGTTCCATACCGATTTTCACGAAAGGCTTTCTGCCCTCTCCGTTGAACTTATCAAGAAAGTTCATTACATCTGCTTTTGACGAAAAGTCACAAGCCACAATTACGTCCTTACCCATTAGTGTGCTCCTCCTATTATATCACTTAAATTTTCTATTGAATACTTTTTCATTACAGCTGGAAGGTTATTGATAATATCTCTTGCAGCAAACGGATCGATAAGATTTGCCGCACCGACTTCAACGGCTGTTGCGCCTGCGAGCATAAGCTCGATTACGTCTTCTGCACTTGAAACGCCACCCATTCCGACGATCGGAATATTGACAGCTTCGTAAACCTGGTAAATCATTCTAACTGCAACAGGCTTGATTGCAGGACCTGAGAAACCGCCCATTTTATTTGCAATTACAGGCTTCTTTGTTTTGAGGTCAATCTTCATACCGAGCATTGTATTGATCATGCTGATGCCGTCTGCACCTGCCTCTTCGCAAGCTTTGGCGATAGAAACGATATCCGTTACATTAGGTGAAAGCTTGATGATAACAGGCTTTGTTGTTACAGCCTTTACAGCCTTTGTAACTTCGGCTGCAGCTTCTGCCGATGTGCCGAAAGCCATTCCGCCGCCGTGCACATTCGGGCAGGAAACATTAACTTCGAGCCAGCCTACCTGCTCCTCTTTATCGAGCTTTTCGCAGGTGTAAACATAATCCTCAACAGCGAAACCGCTGACGTTTGCCATAACAGGTTTATTGAAGCATTCCTTAAGCTTCGGAAGCTCAGTTGCAATAACCGCTTCAACACCCGGGTTCTGAAGACCTACGGCATTTATCATTCCTCGGTCACATTCAGCAATTCTCGGTGTCGGGTTACCGAAGCGTGCATCCTTGGTTGTACCCTTGAAAGAAAATGTTCCAAGGCAGTTTATATCATAAAGCTCTGCGAACTCATATCCAAAGCCGAAAGTTCCGCTTGCGGGGATAATCGGATTGTCAAGCGTTATACCGCAGAGTTCAACTTTTGTATTTACCATATGATCTCCTCCCTTTCAAGCACCGGACCGTCCTTGCAGATTCTCTTGTTGCCGTACTTTGTTTTGCACGAGCAACCCATACAAGCACCAAAGCCGCAACCCATTCTTTCTTCAAAGCTGTACTGGCCGCTTGTTGTTGCAGTTGATTCGATAGCCTTGAACATCGGCATCGGTCCGCAGGTGAAGAAATATGAATAATCAAGGTTTTTCATAACATCTGTTACGAAGCCCTTTGTACCGTAGCTTCCGTCAACAGTTGTTATATAAACTTCAGCACCGAGTGCCTTGAATTCATCTTCAAAGAAGATTTCTTCTTTAGTGTTGAAGCCGAGGATAACCGTTACTTTTTTGCCCTCAGCAACAAGTTTTCTGCAAAGGTTGTACATCGGAGGCACACCTACGCCACCGCCGATGAGAAGCGGAGTTTCACCACTTTTTGAAAGCGTATAACCGTTTCCTAAACCGACGAGCACATCAAGCTCAGTTCCGCACGGAAGCTTCGCCATAACTTCTGTACCCTCACCTACTACCTTGTAGATGATTGTAAGGGTGTTTTCGTCGTAGTCGCAGACAGAAATCGGTCTTCTTAAATAAAAACCGTCAAGCTTGATATTTACAAACTGACCTGAAGCTGTTATTGCTGAAACATCACCTTCAAGCTTCATAAGCCAGACATCTTTTGCGATCTTTCTGTTTTCCGTTATCTTCAAAAATACCTGTTTCATTTCATTCTCCTTGATATGCTGTTTTACCATCGGCGATTGTCATAACGCACTTTGCGTAAAGTTCAGCGCCTGCAAACGGTGTGCTTCTTCCCTTCGACAAAAATTCTTCGGGATTTACGGTATATTTTTTATTGAGGTCAAAAACCGTGAGATTTGCTTTTTCGCCGATTTTTATGCCGTTTTCAAAACCGAATCTTCTGCACGGATTCACGCTCATAATCTCTACGAGTTTTTCAAGAGTCATAAGACCTGTTTTTACAAAGTGTGTATACATCACTGAAAAAGCAGTTTCAATTCCCACAACGCCCATAAGGCTGTCCTTAAGGCCTTTGCTTTTCTCCTCTGCCGAATGAGGTGCATGATCGGTCGCGATCATATCGATTGTACCGTCAACAATTCCTTCGATAAGCGCCTGCTTGTCCGCTTCGCTTCGGAGTGGCGGATTCATTTTGAAACGTGCATCCTCCTGCAGATCCTTATCCGAAAGAACAAGATAATGCGGTGCAGTTTCGCAGGTTACGTCAATTCCTTTAGCTTTTGCCTTACGGATAATTTCGACACTCTCTTTTGTCGAAATGTGGCAGACGTGGTAGCTGCAGCCTGTTTCTTCGACGAGCTTCAGGTCTCTTGCAATCGGACCGTATTCACTCTCGGAGCAGATTCCTTTGTGTCCGTGCTGTTCTGCATACTCACCGTCGTGGATATATCCGCCTTTAAGAAGGCTGTTATCTTCACAGTGGGCAACGATCATCTTACCAAGAGACTTTGCTTTAAGCATCGCCTGACGCATCAGCTCTTCGTCCTGCACTCCTCTGCCGTCATCAGAGAAACCCGCAACATACGGTGCCATAGCTTCCATATCCGAAAGGCACTCACCTTTTTCGCCTACCGTAATTGTACCATAAGGAATTACATTAATCACTGCATCCTTATCGATTGCATCAAGCTGAACCTTAAGGTTTTCAAGGCTGTCGGGTGTCGGGTTAAGGTTCGGCATTGAGCAGACACGAGTGTATCCGCCGTGGGCACAAGCCTTCGTTCCGGTTTCAATGGTCTCTTTATAAGAAAAACCCGGCTCTCGCAAATGCACATGAACATCTGCAAGTCCGGGTAAAATATTCATATCTTCACAATCAACAGTCTGAGCACTGTCGGAACAAACACTATCAGAAACAGCGGCAATACGGCCCTCAGAGACAAGTATATCCTGCTTTTTGAACACGCCGTCAATATAAACTTTTCCGCCTTTAAGAATGAAGTCCATAACAAGCTCCTTTCGTCAGTTAACAGGGACAATTCCGATTTCTATCGGGTATTTAAAACGTAGAAAAACTTCAACTCATACAGAGTTGTCCTATCCTGAAAATTCTATCATAATAACAGCTGTTTGTCAATGAGAAGCGGTTTATAAATATATAGATTATAAGTGAATTTTCAGATATAATTTTGTGAATAAAGATATATCTTTATATCATTGTTGGCATATAGAAAAATACAATCCGACACCGTTTTCACAGTGTCGGATTTTTATTACTTATGCAATTGGGAGAAAGCTCCAGAAATCTGCAAATCCCTTCTGGCCGAAGATCTTAACAAGAACATCGGAAACGATGCCGAGAACAAGCTCGACTGCTTCCATTGTCGGATCTTCAACTTCAGGCTGATATCTGTCTTCCCAGATGTTGTACTTAACATTGAGTTCGATAAGAAGGTCCTTGAGAGCAAAGATAATCTTATCGTCTTCGTCACGGTCATTGATTGTACGAGCCATCATAGCCTCTGCATCTGCAACAGCCTTATCAAGCTTTGCTGCGTCTTCAGCTTCAAGAGTTGAACGGTCAATTGTAGCTGCGTCGGGGAGATAGTCTCTTGTAAGTCTTCTTACAAATCTTGACTCATTGAACTGCGGATATGTATCCTCACAATCCTTGACTGAGTGGATGTTGCCGAGAGCGATTTCAAAAGCAAGGCTCAATGCTGTATTGTTGTCTGTAAGCTCGTGCTTCTGACCTTCGAAGTACCAAGATGTATCCTCGAAATAGCATGTTGAAGCATCGATTGAACCGTCGGGAGAAACGTTGTGTGCAGGATCTGCGATATAATCAGCGTCAAAAGACTGACCTGCAGGAACGAATGATGTACCCGGTGCTGTTGATGAAATCTGGATGATTTCGTCAGAGTTTGTTGTGTCATATGTTTCAAAGAACTTGAAGAAACCGTAGTCCTCATCACCGAAAGCAAGGTTGTAACCGCTGATGAAGTAGAATTCTGTACCGTATGTATTCTGCTGATACATAAGTCTCTCTTCAAGGTTAGCCTGAGCAGCAGCATATCTGTCTGTCTGAGCCTTTACGTCTGCCATATCTTCGCCCTGAAGATACTTAGCAGCAAACTCTTCATATCTGCCTGACGGGCAGAGTGAGAGGAATGAAGTATTCTCCAGGAAGAGTGTTCTTACAAGAGAATCAACGATATCGTCAAGAATGTTTCTGAGTTCCTGCTTGGGAAGAATTCTTGCAGCGATATTGATGATTGAACCAACATAAGGATCAACAAAACCAAGCTCGCCGAGAAGGTTTGTGTAAACCATTGCAGGAGCATTGTCGTCAAAGTCAGCAAGCATAAGGTCGCCGAAAACGTCACTGCCGTCCCATGCACCTACGATACTGATAACTTTTTCAACTCTGCCTGCATCAGGATACTGATTGAGATAGTTATTAACAACGCTTGCGCCCATGCTCATCGGAACAAGAATAACCTTTGAAGCGCCTGTCTGCTTGAGAACAACGTTTTCGATGAAATCGTTGAGGCCGACAGCGTTCTTGTCAGCGTTTGAGAAAACAGGATAGTTGTAGCAATAAACGTTCTCTTCGCCGATTTCTTCAAGAAGGAAATCGCAGGGAATTCTGTCGTCGAAGATATCTCTTGCTTCCTCGTCATACTCTGAAACAGGATATGTATGAAGCGGAGTTACAACGTTGTTGATGGGGTTGCCGTTTTCGTCGCTGAGATGATCAGCAAAGAAAATCTCGAGAACATTATCAATACTTGATGAAGGAATAATATCCTTCTGGAGAGCGATTGAACCGATAAACTCAACAACAAACTTAACGAGGTTTATCCAATCGCCGATTCCGAAGCTGTCGAAATCTGTGTTGATGTGAAGAAGGTTCCAGTCTGCAACAACGTTACCTTCGTCATCATACTTATAAGTCTGTGACTGACCGATACCCGGAACAAAAACAACGGGTACCACTTCATCCTTTGCCGCAACGGTAAAAGCTGCTGTCATAGCTGAAAATGCCATAACTACGCAAAGAAGGACTGCTAACAATTTCTTTGTAATTTTCATTGTTTTGACCTCCATAGCCATTATTACCAGATAATTGTATCAAAAAAGACAAATAAAATCAATATGCAAATAAAAAAATTACTCTTTTAACAATTCGTGCAATTCTTCAAGATTCTTTATGCAGTAAGTAGCATCTGAGTTTTTGTCTTCACCCTTATTAATCCAGCAACAGTCAATACCGTAATTAACGGCACCTGCAATGTCAGAATTGAGCGAATCCCCTATTACGAGACACTTTGATTTGTCCGTTTCGGTGATGTGCGCAAAAACATAATCAAAATATTCTTTCTTCGGTTTATCAAATCCGATTTCTTCTGAAACAAACACTCCGTCAAAGCTTTCCATAAGCGGAAGATCCTTCAGCCTGCCCTGTTGCGCCTTTTTTGCTCCGTTTGTGATGATGTACATTTTGTAATTCTTTTTAAGCTCACGGCATATGTCTTCCGCACCGTCGATTACAAAACGGCCTTCGGCAAGAAAAGAAATATAATCCTCGTTTGCTTTTATTCCGTCTGCTTCAACCCCGACAAGGGCAAAGAAATCGGAAAACCTTGTTGAAAACAATTCTTTCCTTGTTATCTCGCCTTTTTCTAGTGCCGCCCATTTAGCCTTGTTGGTCTGAACGTATAGTTGTTTATTCTCGTGCGTTGCGGGTATTGAATACTTTCGCAGCAGCTTCTCAATAGCGTTTTCTTCAGCCTTGCCGAAATCCATCAATGTATCGTCAAGGTCAAAAAGAAGAGTCGTGTATTTCATACTTCCTCCAAAAAGAAAAGGGCTGAAAAACAGCCCTTTTATAATCAGTTTTTAATTCTCGGATATTCCTTCTCATCGAAGCCCATAACTCTTGCAAGCTGAACTGAAACCTCACAGTTCTTATAAGCCTTGCCTGCTACGAAGCCTGCATCAGTTGCAGAAACATAAACAGGAACATTTACGCCTGTATGGCTGCCTGTTGTATAGTAATACTCGCCTGTTTCAGCGTTGTATGTAATACCGCCTGTTTCGTGGTCAGCAGTAACAAGAACGAGTGTTTCGCCGTCCTGGGCAGCATAATCAAGAGCTACCCGAAGAGCATTGCTGAACTCTACAAGATGAGATGTCGCACCTTCAAACTCATTGCTGTGTGAGAATTTGTCGATATGTGCGCCTTCAACCATAAGGAAGAAACCGTCTTCATCGTCGTCAAGAAGGTCAATTGCCTTTGCAGTCATATCAGCGATACGCGGTGTGTCGTAATCGTTCTTTATTGCAGCGATATCCTCCCAGCTGAACTGACCGAATGAACGTGAGCCCTCTTCAAGAGCGTTCATTTCAGTTGCAGTTGTGAAATAATCAAAGCCGTTTTCAGCACACTTTTCTTCTGTTACGCTTTCAGATGCGCAGCCCCATACAAGAGTGAGGTCAGAAGCCATCTGATCTTTCGAAATATTCTTCTCATTTCCGCGCTCAACAGCGTGTGCTGAGAAAGAAGCAGGAGTTGCACCGCTTGTCTCGTCAGTTGTGATAACGCCTGCAAGCTTGCCGTTTTCGATAGCAACTTCCGTAAGGTTTGCAGGAACGTGCCAATAATTTGCAAGAGGATTGAAAAGATAAACACCGATAGCGCCGTTGTAAGTTCTGATACCGCAAGCGAGAGCTGTACCGCCTGCTGCGCTGTCAGTTACCTTGTTTGTAAAGCTTCTTGTTTCTGACTCGCAAAGAACGGGCATATTATCCATCGCAAGGTTCGGTGTCTTCATAGCTTTTGTAGCTGCGATGGTATTGAATCCCATACCGTCACCGATCATAAGAATAACATTCTTATAAGTTTTGTACTCTGCTTCACCTGTTGCATTATCGCCTGTCATTCCGAACCAGCCGGAAATGCCGATAAGTGCAGAAAGAGCAAGAGAAAGGATTGTCTTGAAAATTGCCATAATATTAACCTCCTATATTTGATGCAAAAATTATACTACAATAATTTTACAATTTCAACAAACAATTAAAATAATTTTTTCAAAAGAGTATTAATAAACGCGGTATCAACAACACCCCAGTTACGTTTAAGCGCCGCATTATTCTCCCAACGGACCGAAAGATTTTTAATATCCTCATCGCTGAGAGAAACATTGATTCCGGGTGTAATTGCCGAAACAAGAGCTTTGAATTCATCCTTCGAAAAGCGGATTTCATCAAAAAATTCTGCTGTCAGTTCAGGCTTGACGTCTGTATTATAATCCACAAAATCATTAACAAACACTGCACAGGCAGTTCCGTGCGCTATGCCGTAGTTCTCCGTAAGGAAATAACCGAGTGCATGCGGAAACGCAGTTCCCGTTATTGCAATCGCAAGACCGCCGAGAAGTGAAGCATTGTAAAGCTCTTCTCTGTCTTCAAGTGTAAGATTTTCTGTTCCGTCGGCACTTATCTTTTCAAACACCTTCAGAAGCTTTCTAACACCTGCAACAGCATAAATTTTTGAAATATCATTAGCTGAGCGGTTGAAAAAGCTTTCAACACAGTGAGCAAGTGCATCAACAGCCGTCGAACGGGTGAATGAATCGGAAAGACTGAGCGTATAATTCGGGTCACCCAATGACAGAACGGGATATGTCAGGTCGTTCCTGAAGCTTTTTTTGAAGCCTTTGCTGTTCGTAATTACAGCAACACTTGTAACTTCACTGCCCGTACCTGCAGTTGTGCCGACAGCAATTACCGGAAGCGGTTGCTGAGCCCATTCCATTGCATAAAGCTTTTCCTCGGAAATATAGGGGTTAGCGGCAATAACCGCAATAGCCTTTGAAGCGTCAAGCGGAGAACCTCCGCCTATTCCGAGAATAAAATCCGCCTTTATTTCATAAGCAAGTTGACCCGCATCAAAGCATGATTCAACTGTCGGATTCTGGCAGATTTTGTCGTAAATTTCGTATTTCACCCCTGTTTCACCAAGAGCTGAAATAACATCGTCAAGAGCACCGCATTTTTTAGCAGATGATCTACCGGTAACAATAAGGCACTTATCACCGTAAGAACCAAGCTTTACGGCATTGTTTTTAACACAGTCAACACCTGTTATAACTTTTGTGTTGACGAAAAAATTCATATTCATTTTCATCACCGTAATCATTCTAAACCAAAAAAGAAAAAATGGCAAGATCAATATGATAAAAGCACTAGGCCAGATATCTGCACAAAAAATTAACACGGAATTGCCAAAACAATTCCGTGCATTATTATTTAATCCGTGAATCAAGCAAACTACGTATAGCTCTTATTGTCTGCGCTCCAACAATACCGTCCTCGGCTATTTTAGCGGCACGTTGGATCTGTCTTACCGCCGTTTCCGTTCCGTCACCAAAAATATTGTTATCGTCAACGCTCTGTGTTATAATTCCCACTTTTCGCAGAAGAAGAATATTCTGCTTAAGCAGATATACTCCTGCATTCGCATCACCTTTTTTCAGAACACCGACATCAGAAGGCGGATTTATAGGATTCATAACAGGAGCCTCTTCACGAGAAAAACCGTTAAGACCGTAGGATTTTATTATTGTGGGAAAATCCTTGTACATATAATTCTGATCAACATTAAAGCCTGCAATAATCGGACTTCTCAGTCTGTTGGTGCTTCCTCCGAATTGCCAGATACCGACAACGCTTTTGTCAGGATAAGTGAGCTGTGTTGACCACTGTGCAACCCAATGAGTGTAGGCCTTAAGCTGAGAATCATCAAGGTAAGTTGCGAAGAAATATGTAGAGGCATAAACGCCTGCAAAATAATCATTCGATTCCAAAGTATCGCAGAAAGCCTTTACAACAGCACTGTTGCTTGCTTTCGGACGTGAATAATAGCGTTCATCCTCGATGTCAATGTATATCGGCAAATCAAACTGTTTACCACGTAAAACATTATTGAGGAGGAAATTTGCTTCTTCGCGTGCGCCCTGAGGTGATGTTGCTATTGTATAAAGATAGACACCTACGGGCAGATTTCTCGCCTTTGCTTCCCTGTAAAAATTTTCGAATTCACTGTCTTTAGTCAGATGATATGCACCGCGCAGAATTACAAATTCAACACCCTCTCTGACAAGTGCATCAAAGCTTATCCCCTGCTGGAATCTTGAAAGATCTACACCAAATTTCTGAAATGCCATTGAATACCCCTTTCATGTTATTAATTAATAGATATTCAAAAACGCTGAAAAGATGTATCCTTAAATAAAAACAAAAAGAGCCGACAAATTCGGGTTTGTAGGGATGATTTAATGAAAGTATATAAATTCTGTCGGTGGCAGCAAGCCACCGCCCTACGCTGTTTATTCAACTCATCACGTAGGGGACGGGTTTCCCGTCCCGTCAGATACGGTGCAATTTTGCGGGAGGCGAAACGCCTCCCCTACAGGCACTATCAAAGTCGAGGTGTTATATTT
>JAGAKF010000072.1 GCA_017625835.1 Clostridia bacterium | reverse complement strand
TCTGTTTCAACAAGAGCCTTCTTACAATCCATCATACCAACGCCTGTCTTCTCACGAAGAGCCTGAACGTCTTTAGCTGTAAATGCCATTTTAATTTCCTCCAATCGAAAATCTTAATTTGGAATAAGTCCGCACATTTTGCACGGACTTATCGGATTTATAAATAATTATTCAGCAACTGCCTCTTCAGCCTCTGCAGGAGCAGCTTCTGTCTGCTCGCCCTGACGGCCTTCGATAACTGCATCAGCCATTGCACCTGCGATAAGACGAACAGCACGGATAGCGTCGTCGTTACCGGGGATAACATAATCGATCTCGTCGGGATCGCAGTTTGTGTCAACAACTGCTACAAGAGGAATACCAAGCTTCTTAGCTTCCTGAACAGCGATTCTTTCCTTACGCGGGTCAACGATGAACATAGCAGCAGGCTGCTTCTTCATGTTAACGATACCGCCCATGAACTTCTCAAGCTTCTCGATTTCGAGGTTGAGCTTGATAACTTCCTTCTTGGGAAGAAGGTCGAATGTTCCGTCAGCTTCCATCTTCTTGAGCTGCTCAAGTCTCTTGATTCTTCTCTTGATTGTGTTGAAGTTTGTAAGCATACCGCCGAGCCAACGTGCGTTAACGTACGGCATACCGCAACGGATTGCTTCTTCCTTAACAGAATCCTGAGCCTGCTTCTTTGTACCTACGAAGAGAATTTCATCTCCGTTTGCAGCAACCTCACGGATGAACATGTAAGCTTCTTCAAGCTTACCAACTGTCTTCTGAAGGTCGATGATGTAGATACCGTTACGCTCTGTGAAAATGTACTGAGCCATTTTCGGGTTCCATCTTCTTGTCTGGTGTCCGAAGTGAACACCTGCTTCGAGTAATTGCTTCATTGATACTACTGGCATAAATTTTTCCTCCTTAGTTTTTGCCTCCGCAGAGCTTAAAAAGCGGACATTTTTCTAATGCACTTCGCTCAAAACGCACTGCGTGTGTAATGATTGCCGATAGATTATAACACAAGGTATATTACAAATCAAGCATTTTTTAAACTTTTTAAGAATTTTTTTCAAGCATCATAATTCGGTCGGCAATTCCTTTGAAAACAGGCGCGCAATCCGTCGCTCCCGAAGCACCGCCTTCTTTAAGCACAACAACGGTATAACGCGGATTTTCGGCAGGAAAGAAGCCTGCAAACCAGGTATTACATTCTTCAATCCCGTTTTCATTATATATGCCCGTCTGTGCCGTTGCCGTCTTTCCTGCCGCTGAAACGTTGTTTCTGAGCTTAGCTTCCTGCGCGTTTCCGTTTTCAATTACGCTTATCAGCATCGGTATAAGTTTATTGCAGGTTGCGGATGAAAGAGCATAAACTGGATAACCTCCGTTGTGTGATTGAATAACCGTACCTTCTGCATCGGTAACTTTTTCTACAAGATATGGTTTATGGTATTTCCCTTTTCCTGCAACCGCAGACATCATATTAGTTAACTGCAACATCGTAGCTGTAAATTTACCCTGACCGAAAGAGAAATTTGCAAATGCACCACTGATTTCAAGTTCCTCTTTCGATGGAAGTACACCTGCTTTTGAAATTATACCTTCTGCAAGAGTGATTTCCTGCCCCAAACCCATAAGGGAGGCTGTTTCAAGAATCTTGTCTGCTCCTACAGCCTCAGCAAGACTTATGAAAAATGTATTGCACGAACATTCCAACGCTTTTGTGATATCAATTTTACCGTGCGGTGTGTTCTTGTTACAAGAAAAAGCCGTTCCGTCAACATCAACGCTACCATTGCAATTATAGCTGAAACTGCTTAATCCGTTTTCAATTGCCACAGCCGCAACTAGAACCTTGAAGACTGAACCGACACTGTAAGCGTTCAGTGCCCTGTTCAGAAGCGGGGAGTTTTTATCGTTAATATAATCCGCAATTCGGTCAGTCTCAAAATCAGGCCGAGATGCGATTGCTCTTATTGCACCGCTTTCTGTTTCAACAACAACCGCGCCTCCGCACACAACAGATTTTTCATCGAGCACCCCTTCGACTATTTCCTGAATTCTTTTGTCAATTGTCAACGTTACCTCACCTGTCGCAAGTTCTGCATTATTAAGTGTTATCCGTGTTCCGCTGAGCACCCTGCCGTAAACATCAGCGCCGAAGCTTGCCGAAAGGCTTTTTCCCGTATACAGAAACTCGTCAAAGCTTTTTTCGATTCCGCAAACTCCTCTGCCCTCTCCGTCCAGATACCCTATAATATGGTTTGCTACCTGTTGCTTGTCATAACGGAAATACTTACGCATAACGACAAAATCAGCATTTTCATCAAGCTCCTGTTTACCTATGCTGACAGAAACAGCTGTTGAATTTTTCATTCGCTGACTGATAAGTTTATAACTCTCATCTTCCAGAACCTTTCGAAGCTCCGTAAGAGCTTTATATGTCGGCTTCGCGGCTACTATGTTTTCATAATCGCAAGACACAAGACGTTCACCGTTACAATCAAGGATATTCCCTCTAATATCACCCGCCGTGATTGTGTATTGTTTTCTTGTACTGTTAACAGCTTCTGCCTGAGCTGTTGTAATTTTATACATTTTCCAGCAAACGCTTCCGTAAAGCAACGAAAAAGCAGTCATGATTGCCAACATACGTTTTCTCATAAATATTGCCTTCTTTTTTAATTTTTAAGATTTGTGTTTTATTTCAAAAACAGTATTCATTGTAGGAATATGTAATTTTCTACAAAGTAAAGTCTGTTTTTTCGTCAAAACACACCTTGACCTTTTGGTAAAAAAAGTTTATTATTAAGATGTCTATAATTATATTTCCACGGAGGTAATAAAAAATGAAAAAGATTTTCACAAAAGCTCTTTCAGTTTTTCTTGCAACATTGATGTTCCTCACTGTTGCTCCCGCCTTTACATTGGCGGCTGAAGAGTCAGCTACTCCGGTAGTGCCCGTTTTCTCCATCGAGTTAGCAGAAGAAACTGCAGATCAGGTTGCTATCAAGCTTAAGCTCAAGGAAAACAGTTTCAAAGCTCTCGACATTACTGTCAGCGCTTGCGATGACCTTGTTCTCACAGCAATTACGTTCAACAGCGATATTTTCGCAACCGGTGGTGCAGGCAGCTCCAACATTGACACAGGTATGATCAGCTTCGCAAGAACAGAGTCTTTTGTTGCCGAGTACGAGATTGCAACATTCACCTACTCAAAAACTACTGCAGAAGGTATTAATGCAGATGAATTCGAAGTCACTGTTACTTCTTGTGCTGTTGAGGTTGACGGTGCAGACGTTGACGTTTCTGAAACAGTAGTAGTTGAAAACAACATTCCTAAGGCTCATGTGCACGAGCCCGACGGTACATGGGTTACAACAGTTCCCTCTACCTGCTCATCAAAGGGCACTATCGTTCAGTATTGCAAGATTTGCGGTGAAGTTGCAACTTCAGGCGAACTCGCGATGACTGACCATAAAAACACTGTAGACGAGCATAAGGACGCTACCTGTACAGAAGCAGGTTACGATAAGGTTTTCTGTAACGACTGTAAGACTTACATCTCTGAAAAAGAAATTGCCGCAACAGGTCACAAAAACACAAAAGTAGAGCATAAAGATGCAACTTGTACGGCAGCAGGTTATGATAAGATTATCTGTAATGACTGTGGTGAAACATTAGAGTCAACAACAATTGACGCTACAGGTCACAAAAACACAAAAACAGAGCATAAGGATCCTACTTGTACAGAAGCAGGTTATGATAAGGTTATCTGTAATGACTGTGGTGAAACATTAGAGTCAACAACAATTGACGCTACAGGTCACAAAAACACAAAAACCGAGCACAAGGATCCTACTTGTACAGAAGCAGGTTATGACAAGGTTATCTGTAATGACTGCGGCAAAACATTGAGTTCAACACCGATCGCTGCAAAGGGTCACGGCGACAGCGAAACAGCAAGACTCGCTCCTACTTGTACAGAAGACGGTTACATCAGAAAGGTTTGTAAAGATTGTAAGGCTACTTTAGAGGAAACAAATCTCCCGTCAAAAGGTCACACTTACATAACAGACACTAAGCTTGCAACGTGCACAGAAGACGGTTACAATCGTTTGCTTTGCCCTGCATGTCAGGATGTTAAGAGTTCTGTTACTTATAAGAAAACAGGTCACAAATGGGGCAAATGGACAATCGTTGAAGCTCCTACTTACAGCAAGGACGGCGTTGAAAGAAGAATTTGTGACAACTGCGGTTCTGATGAAGAACGTTCAGTTAACAAGCTCGTTGCAAAACCTGAAGAAATCGTTATGAGTATGCAGGAAATCGGCATGAACTTCCGCGGCACAACACGTTTGTTTGCTAACGTTTACCCCGAAGAAGCTGCTTATTCAACTGAAATCATCTGGGAATCTTCAGATGAAAGCGTTGCAACCGTTGACGAAACAGGTTCTGTTTACGCTGCTGGTGTAGGTACTGCTACAATCACAGCAAAAACAGCTGACGGAAAGCTTTCCGCAACTTGCGAAGTAACTGTAAAATACACAGCAATTCAGTGGATTATTGTATATCTCCTCTTCGGTTGGATTTGGTACATCTAATCAATAAATCAAGTTAATTAACACCCGCAGAAATGCGGGTGTTTTTCTTTGTTTATAAGCATATTCTTCAAAGTTTGTTAAATATTTAATTAATCGTTTTGCTATTGAACAAAATTGTTTTTCGTTATATAATTGTATAGAATAGATAATTATTGTTTTCAAGGAATCGGGTGATGTTTTGAAAATTTCAGACAAGCTTAAAAAGATTGACAAACGTGCGTTAATTGCCGTTGTTATCTGCATTGCTCTGATCATCGGTATTATAGTTTTTGATTCTGTAAAAAAGAGTACAGAATACCAGACAACAACTGTTGCCATGGGTACTGTTATAAACATCAGACTTTTCGGTCCCGACGGTGAAGAAAATTCAAAGCTCGTTATCGAAAACATTAATGAAACCGAAAAAGCTTTACTCTCCAGAAATGAAAAGAATTCCGATATTGACAGAATCAATGCCACCCCCGGAACAGAAGTTTCTGTTTCAGCCGAAACAGCAGAAATAATTTCAAAATCACTTGATATTTCTAAAAAATGTGAAGGTGTTTTTGATATATCAATCGGAGAGATAACAAAGCTTTGGGACTTCGGCGGTGATAACCAAAAAATTCCTTCCGCGGAAGAAATTGCAGATAAACTCAATTCTGTACGTTATTCTTCCGTCAGGGTTACAGATACAAATGTCCGCATCGCTGAGGGGCAGTCACTAGACCTCGGTGCCGTCGGAAAAGGTGCCGCCTGCGACAGAATCAAGACGCTGTTATCCGCAACAAGCACAGATTCTGCTGTTATTTCAGTTGGCGGAAGTCTCCTTCTTTACGGCAAAAAAGATTTCAATATCGGAATAGTGAACCCTGAAAACGACAATGAATCTATGGCAACACTCAGAATTTCCGATACATTCGTTTCGACTTCGGGAAATTACGAAAAGTTTTTCGAGGAGGACGGAAAGACATATCATCACATTCTTGATGCAACAACAGGGTATCCTGCAGACAGCAGACTTTCAAGCGTAACCGTTATCTGCGATTCAGGCGTAATAAGCGATGCACTTTCAACCGCCTGCTACATTCTCGGATATCATTCCAGCCTCGTTCTTCTTGAGGAATACGATGCCCAGGCTGTGTTTGTTTTCAAGGATAAGACTGTACGTGTTACGGACGGAATTAAAGATAATTTCTCCCTCACCGATGAAAGCTTTGTGGTGGCAAAATGAGAAAGCTTTTTAACCGCATTGATATTTTTATAATTATTGGTGTATTACTCTTGAGTTTTTTGCTTTTTCTCCCGGGTCTTTCTGATAGCAAGGATCTTGTTGCGCAGATTTACGTTGACGGCGAAGTAATTGAAGAAATCAATCTGAACGAAGTTCTTGAGCCGTACACGTTTTCTCCGAAAGAAGGTACTGTTATTTCCGTTAAAAACGGTACAATACATTTTTCCGAAGCAGTCTGTAGAGACAAGCTTTGTATAAACAGCGGAGAGCTTTCCTCAAAAGGTCAGACCGCTGCATGTCTGCCCGAAAGAATTGTTATCACGATTAAAGGCGCAGACAAAACTGATATGATAACTTACTGACGGTATTTTTATGAATACAAAAAAATCCAAAACAAAAAAAGTTGCTTTTCTCGGAATTATGGCTGCATTGGCTTTGTCGCTGTCCTTCCTTGAATCGCTGATCCCCCCTCTTCCGGGACTTCCTCCCGGAGCCAAACCGGGATTTTCGAATGTTGTTACGATGTTCCTTGCATCATCTTTCGGCATCGGCGATGCATTTTTCATCACGGTTTTGAAAGCCGTTTTCGCGGGAATAACACGCGGAACAACGGCAATGTTTATGAGTGCCGCAGGAGGATTCCTCAGCACACTTGCCGCCTGCATTCTTCTCAGGAGCAAAAAGTTTAATTCAGGATATATCGGCATCGGAATTATCTGCGCCGTTTGTCATAACATCGGTCAGCTCATCGCAGCCTGCATTATTTCAGGAACATGGGCTTTGATCACAGGGTACGGACCACTGCTTATGTTGTTTGCCGTTGTAACGGGATTCGTTACGGGAACGACACTCAGACTGGTACTTCCCGCTTTAGAAAAAACTATTAATCGCACATAAAAATGAAAGGGGTTGAACAAATGGGTAAAATTCACGTTCCCGGCGTAATCAAGGCTGTGAAAAAGGTTCGTGGCGGTGTTAAAGTTAACCACCACAAGAACACAGCAGATCTTGAAGTTGTTCGTATGCCGGAGCCTAAGCAGGTTATTTTACCTATGCAACAACACATTGGCGCACCTTGCACACCGACAGTAAAAGTAGGTGACACAGTTGCGGTCGGACAGGTTATCGGCGACAGCGATAAACCTGTCAGCGCACCTATCCACGCTTCCGTTTCCGGTACCGTTACGGCAATCGGTAACGTTAAGCTTCCCGGCGGTGCAATGGTTCAGGGCGTAACTATCGAATCAGACGGCGAAATGCGTCTTTACGAAGGCATTGAGGCACCTCACGTTGAAACAAAAGAAGACTTTGTCAAGGCTATCAGAGCTTCAGGTCTTGTCGGTCTCGGTGGTGCAGGTTTCCCGACGCATATCAAGCTCAATGCACCTTCTAAAATTGATACTCTTATAATCAACGCAGCTGAATGCGAGCCTTATATCACAGTCGACTACCGTGAATGTATCGAAAATTCATGGGACATCTATTCAGGTATAAGAACCATTATGGAATTCCTTGAAATTCCGAACGTTGTTATCGCAGTTGAAGATAACAAGCCCGAGGCTTTCAAAATCCTCGAACAGATCGTTGACGGCGACAGCAGTGCAGGCGGTGCAATCAAGATTATGCAGCTTGAATCCCGTTATCCTCAGGGTGCTGAGAAGATGATGATTCAGTCCGCAACAGGACGTCAGTTGCCTCCCGGCAAGCTTCCGTCAGATATCGGCTGTATGGTTATGAACGTTGCTTCAACGGCGTTCATTTCACGTTACCTTAAAACAGGTAAGCCTCTTGTAAGCCGTTCACTTACGGTTGACGGCCTTGCAATCAAGGAGCCGAAGAATGTCCGTGTGCCGATCGGTACAAGCATCAGCGACATTATCGATTTCTGCGGCGGCTTCAAAGAAGATCCCGTTAAAATTATTGCGGGCGGTCCGATGATGGGCGTTGCTATCACAGACCTTGATCACCCGCTTTCAAAAAGCAACAACGCTTTGCTTGCTTTCTCTGAAAAAGATGCAAAGGTATTCAAGGAAACTGACTGTATCCGTTGCGGTCGCTGTGCTTCAGCCTGCCCGATCAGTCTCGTTCCTACACGAATCGTAAGAAACACAAAAGCAAAGGATGCAGATGCTCTCGTCAAAGACGGAGTTATGGTTTGTATGGAATGCGGAAGTTGTGCTTACTCCTGCCCTGCAAAGAAACCGCTCGTTCAGCATATGCGCCTTGCAAAAGCATTAGTAAGAGAGGCAGGTGCAAAATAATGGATTTGAAAAACAAACTCGTGGTCAGTGCTTCTCCGCACGACCGCACACATAAAACAGTCAGAAGCATTATGCTTGACGTAATTATTGCACTTGTTCCTGCGCTTATTGCTTCTGTCGTATTTTTTGGTCCCAGAGCATTACTTATCGAATGTATCGCAGTCGGTACTTGTGTAATTTTTGAATACGCTTCAAGAGTGTTTATGAAACGTGAGCAGACAGTCGGTGACCTTAGTGCCGTTATTACAGGTCTTTTGCTTGCTTTCAACCTTCCGGTAAGCATTCCTCTCTGGATGGTGCCGATCGGTTCAGCTGTTGCAATCGTCGTTGCAAAGCAGTTCTTCGGCGGTATCGGACAGAACTTTGTTAACCCCGCTCTTATCGGACGTATTGTTCTTCTCACTTCATTCCCCGTTGCGATGTCAACCTGGACTGCTCCCCTTACCTGGTCAAAGCAGGCTCTTGACGGAATGACATCCGCTTCGCCTCTTGCTGATATCCACACAATGGTTTCAACGGGCGTTACTCCTGACGCTTCACTGACCGAGATGCTTCTCGGCTGGCGCGCAGGCTGTCTCGGTGAAACCTGTGCAATCGCAATCATCATCGGCGGTCTCTACCTTATCATTCGTAAGGTGATCTCCCCGACAATCCCCCTCATTTACCTTGGAACAGTTGCGTTGTTTATGCTCGTTGCAGGTAAGGGTGACCTCAGCTTCGTTGCTTACGAGCTTCTCGGCGGCGGTCTTATGCTTGGTGCATTCTTTATGGCAACTGACTATACAACTTCTCCGATCACATTCAAGGGCAAGATTATTTTCGCGATCGGTTGCGGTCTCGTTACATCCGTTATCCGTATCTTCGGTAATCTTCCCGAAGGTGTTTCATATTCAATCATCCTTATGAACATCCTTGTTCCGTTGATTGAAAACATCACTCTTCCCAAACCTTTCGGTACTCCTAAAAAGGAAAAGAAAGAAAAGGAGGCGAAGAAGTCATGAAAAAAGCTATCCTCGTCCCCACAATAGCATTGTTCGTAATCTGTCTTGTTTCAACAGCACTTCTTGCCTTTGCCAACAGCGTAACTGCTCCGATCATCGACGAGCTTGCAGTTCAGACTGAAATCGAAGCAAGAAAGACAGTTCTTACAACTGCAGAAAGCTTTGAAGAAAAAACTGCCGACGGCACAAAATACGTTGTAGGTCTTGACAAAGACGGAAAAGAAGTCGGAATGGTCTTCACAACAACGGCAAAAAGCTACGGCGGTGAAATCATTGTTATGACAGGCGTTGATATGGACGGAAAGATCACAGGTCTTGAACTTCTTCAGATCAACGACACTCCGGGCCTCGGAATGAACGCTCAGAAGCCTGAATTCAAAAACAAATTCATCGGTATGAGCGACAAAATCACAATCCTTAAAAACTCCGCAAACGCTGCAAACAATGAAATTGATGCTCTTTCAGGCGCTACAATTTCATCAAACGCAGTAGCAGAAGCAGTTAACGCTGCTCTCGCAAACTATAAAACAATTACAGAAGGAAAGGCAGGTGCAAACTGATGGCAGAGAAAAAATCACTCGGTAAAGAGCTTACCAAAGGCATTATCGTTGAAAACCCCGTTTTAAGACTCGTTCTCGGTACCTGTCCGACGCTTGCAACCTCAACTTCTGTTACCGGTGCAATCGGCATGGGCATCTCGGCTTCAATCGTTCTTATCTGCTCCAATATTGTTATTTCTGCTTTAAGAAAGGTTATTCCCGCAAAGGTGCGTATTCCTGCTTACATCGTAGTTATCGCATCTTTCGTTACAATCGTTCAGATGCTTGTCAAGGCATTTGTTCCCGTGCTCGACGAACAGCTCGGTGTTTACCTTCCGCTTATCGTTGTTAACTGTATCATCCTCGGCAGAGCTGAAGCTTTTGCAGGTAAAAACGGCGTTCTCGCCTCGGCAGTTGACGGTCTCGGAATGGGCATCGGCTTTACGGTAGCACTTTTCGTTATGGCAACCATCCGTGAAATCCTCGGTGCAGGATCATTCCTCGCAGGCTTCGGCGGACTTATCGGAAACGATTTCAACGGATTCTCAGTTCCGTTCCTTAACGAAAACCCGATGCTTATCTTCGTCCTTGCTCCCGGCGGCTTCTTTACTTACGGTCTTGTTATGGCTCTTGCAAATAAGATTGCTGAATCAAAAGGCAAGCCGAAAGCTGAACTTAAAGGTTGTGAAAATTGCCCGATGGCAAAATCCTGTGCAATCAAAGCAACTGACGAAGCGTGTGACAAAAAGGAGGTTGAGGCATAATGGAACTTACAAAAGGTTTAGTCAGCATCTTCTTTACAATGATTCTTACTCAGAACTTTGTTCTTGCTAAATTCCTCGGTATCTGCCCCTTCCTCGGTGTTTCAAAGAAGGTTAATACCGCTGTCGGTATGTCTCTCGCCGTTATCTTCGTTATGGCACTTGCGACAGCAGTTACCTACCCCATCAACAAATATCTCCTTGTTGCAAACGGACTTGAATACCTCCAGACAATCGTATTCATCCTGGTTATCGCAGCACTTGTTCAGATGGTTGAAATCGTACTTAAAAAGTACATCCCGTCTCTTTACAATTCACTCGGAATTTACCTTCCGCTTATCACAACAAACTGCGCAGTTCTCGGTGTTGTTACACTCAACATTGATAACGGTTACAACTTCGCAGAATCACTCGTTTGCGCAATCGGCGGTGGTGTAGGTTTCCTTGTTGCAATGGTTATGTTTGCAGGCGTACGTTCAAGACTCGAATCCTGCGACATTCCGAAGTTCCTTAAAGGTCTTCCGATTACACTTGTTGCAGCATCACTCGTTTCACTTTCTTTCCTCGGCTTTGCAGGAGTCGTTGAAAACATCTTTGCATAAGGGAGGGCGGAAATATGAATTCAATTTTATTAGCTGTTCTCATCGTTTCTGTCATCGGTCTTATTGCAGGTCTCGGTCTTGCCGTAGCTTCAATAGTTATGGCTGTTCCCGTTGACGAAAAAGCTGAAGCAATCCGTGAATGCCTTCCTGGCGCTAACTGCGGTGCCTGCGGTTTCTCAGGCTGTGACGGTTACGCGGCAGCTCTTTCAAAAGGAATTACAAAAAATACAGCGCTCTGCGCACCGGGTGGCAACGACGTTTCAGCACAGATTGCTGAAATTGCAGGTCTTTCTGCAGGTAACGTTGCTCCGTCAGCAGCTGTTGTAATGTGTCAGGGCTTCTGCGAAAAAGCAAACACAAAGATGGTTTACAACGGTGTTGAATCCTGCCAGATGGCAAAGCAGCTTTTCGGTGGTCCGAAGGAATGTATCTACGGCTGTATCGGTCTCGGCGACTGTGCAAGGGCTTGTCCCTACGAAGCAATTCACATCTGCGACGGTGTTGCACGCGTTAACCCTGCAATGTGTAAGGCTTGTAAGATGTGCCTTAAGACCTGCCCGAACGGTATCATCAAGATGATGCCCCTTCATGAGGCAAAGGCAGCTGTTCTCTGCGTTAACAAGGACAAGGGTGCCGTTACACGTAAGGAATGTCAGCTTGGCTGTATCGGCTGTATGAAGTGCGTCAAGGCTTGCGAGTTTGATGCCGTCAAGGTTGAAAACTTCTGCGCAAAGGTTGACTTCACTAAGTGTACAGGCTGCGGCAAATGTACAGAGGTTTGCCCGGTTAAGTGCATTAATCTCATTACTCTCGAAGGCTAAATTAAAAAATTTCATCTTAATGGCGGTGTAAAAATGGCAACTTATGAAGAAGTACAAGCTGTCGGTTATTATATTCTCGGGAATCTTGAAGATATCTGCAATGAATTAGGCATAAAAATGGTTCTGCAGTCCGGCACTTGCTTAGGTGCTGTCCGACATAATGGGTTTATCCCCTGGGATGATGATATCGACGTCATGATGACTTACCGTGACTACAAAAAACTCAGAAAGTATTTTGTAAAAAAAGGCAACAAAATCAACGACCTTAGTCTGTCTGATTTCGCTACCGATCCCCAAACGCCGTACTGTCTTCCGAAGATCAGATATAACAAATCCAGAATCATCGGCGTTTTATCTGATGAATTGGAAATGTTGTCCGGTATCGGGTTGGATATTTTTATTTACAGCTATAAATCCAACAACCCTAAGGGATTTGAAATTCAGAAAAAACTTTTCGGATTGACACAGATGTTACATGAAAAATATCTGCACAGAAAATACATTCGAAAAGGAATACTTTCAGAAAATGTTATATACAATTATCCCATAAACGTCTTTGCCAATAAAGCTCCCGACTGGGTCAGAATTCTAACTATAAAGCTGTTTCAGAACATTATTGCTTTTTTAGGATCGAAAAAATCCAAAAAATATTTTGCTATGACCAGTTACATCACTGTTCAGCCAACACCTGACTGCAGTATTTTCGATGAAACTATCAGACATCGTTTTGGGGAACGCGAATTCAACATACCCAAGGACTATGACAGATATCTGAGAACAAACTACGGTGACGATTATATGACTCCTATAGCAGCTCAGCATTTGAATATTGAACAAATGGAAATTTTTGATTAAACGGAGAGATCCTTATGAAAAAATATAATGTGGGTTTTACAGCAGGTGTTTTCGATTTGTTTCATGTGGGCCATTTAAATTTATTTGAAAACTGTAAAAAAATGTGCTCTCATTTAATCGTCGGGGTATGCGATGACGAATATGTTCGAGACATAAAACACAAAGAACCTATTTTCCCTTTGGAAGAAAGAGTTCGTATAATCAGCTCATTGAAATGCGTTGATGAGGTAGTTGTCGTGTCTTTTGAAGAAATCGATGACAAAATGCTGGCCTTAGAGAAATTCAAATTTGATGTGCTGTTTTCCGGAGATGATTGGAAAGGTTCTGAAAGATATCTCAAAACTGAAGAACAGTTTTCAAAAGTTGGGGTTTCAATCGAGTATCTTCCATATACTAAAAGTGTTTCGACTACCGAAATCAAGAATAAAATAAAATCTTTTGAAGGATAATCGTTATATTGTATTTTCTTTAAACGATGACTAAATATTCAGCAAAACGCAACAAACTCAGGCGGTGCTTTAGTGCACCGCCTTTTCTTGTATACTGCTTAATTATATGTTATACTGAATATATGAATTCTGCGAGGTGATCCGATGAAACTGAAATCATATAAGAAGAGACTTATATTTCTAGCCGTTTTCGTTCTTCTCTTCGTAGTTGAAGCTCTTATTGCTGTTTACGTTCACGACGATTTTGTACGGCCTTATGTCGGCGATATGATCGTAACCGTAGTCGTGTGGGCGTTTGCCAGAATCATCTTCCCCGATAAATTCAAACTAATGAGTGTCTACGTTATGATCTTCGCTATATTTGTCGAAATCGGGCAGTACTTCAACTACGTCGATCTTCTCGGCATAACGAACCCTGTTCTTGTTACGATGATGGGTACATCCTTTGCGTGGACAGACATCGCGTGCTACGCAGTCGGATGTGTTATTGCAGGAATAATTGACTTTGTAAGATTCAGAAAAAAGGCATAATTTAAACCCACAGATCACTCTGTGGGTTTTGTTTATCCTAAAACTATATTCTTGATTTCTTCGCAATTCTTTGCAACATACGTCGCGCCTGCAACGATCATTTCGTCAACACTTCCAAAGCCGAAAGTTACTGCAACGCTCGGTACTCCTGCATTTTTCGCACCAAGGATATCATACTTTGTATCGCCGACCATAAGCGGTTTTTCACAGCCTGAGGGTTTAAGCATATTGAAGGCTTTTTCAATTATTTCCTTCTTGCCTGAGTCGAGCTTGTCTGCATCCGCTCCGACGATAACATCAAAATACTTTTCAAGGTCGCAGGTTTTTGCGATATGGTCAATAAACACCTGAGGCTTTGACGTTGCAATTCCTGTTTTGATTCCCTCTTTACGAAGCGTAAGAAGCAGATCTTCCATTCCGTCGTAAAGCCTGAATTTATAATACCCGTCAACAGAATATCTTGCCCTGTAATGAATGATAAGCTGTTGAACCTGCTCGTCACTTATATCAGGATAGTGGTTGCGGAAGCCTTCATTAAGCGGTGGGCCGATGAATGTTCTCATATCCTCGGGACTCGGCTGAGGAAGACCTTCCATTCTTATTCCGTATCGGATTCCTTCGAAGATTCCTTCGCTTGTATCGGCAACCGTGCCGTCAAAGTCAAGCAATACACAATCAAATTTTGCCAAAATAATCACTCCATTCAACAAAAAACATTGTAACACAAATATTTATGATTTACAATCCCGTTTAATTGTGTTAGAATACTAAACAGTTACACAACGGAGGTATCATTATGGAAAACGTTGAAAAGAAAGCAAGAGTACTCAGTGCGATTCAGCCGACAAGTGTCCCCACTCTCGGCAACTATCTCGGAGCACTCAAGAACTGGGCATCAATGAGCAAGGACAACGACTGTCTTTACGCTGTTGCCGACCTTCACGCAATCACGGTGCGTCAGGAGCCTGCAAAGCTTCGCAAGCAGACTCTCGAAATGTACGCTTTGCTTCTTGCAATCGGCCTTGATCCCGAGGAGAGCGTTGTTTTCGTTCAGTCACACGTGCCTCAGCACGCTGAGCTCGCATGGATTCTCAACTGCTACACTCAGTTCGGTGAAGCTGCAAGAATGACACAGTTCAAGGATAAGTCTGCAAAACACGCGGACAACATCAACGTTGGTCTTTTCTCATATCCGACACTTATGGCTGCCGACATTCTTCTTTATCAGGCAGATTATGTTCCAATCGGCGCTGACCAGAAACAGCATCTTGAGCTTGCAAGAGATATCGCTGAGCGTTTCAACGGTATTTACTCCCCTACTTTTACAATCCCCAACCCGTACATCGGCAAAGCAGGTGCAAGGGTTATGTCCCTTCAGGACCCGACAAAGAAGATGTCCAAGTCCGACCCGAACCCCAAGGCTTCGGTTTCACTTCTTGACTCACCCGACGACATCCGCAAAAAGTTCAAGTCTGCAGTTACAGACTCTGAGGCAAAGGTAAGATATGCTGACGGTAAGGACGGCATCAACAACCTTATGAGTATTTACTCCTGCTGTACCGGTCTTGATTACGATGCAATCGAAAAAGAATTTGACGGCAAGGGTTACGGCGACTTCAAGCTCGCTGTTGCGGAAAGCGTTATCGAGAGCATCAGACCTGTTCAGGAAAAGTACAACGAGCTTATGGCTGACAAGGCTTATATCGAAAAATGTGCCGCTGAAGGTGCAATGAAGGCTTCTTACATCGCAAACAAAACACTTTCAAAGGTTATGAAGAAAGTCGGCTTCTGGCAGATTAAGAAATAAGAAATATTGATAGTTTAATATTTGTTTTCAACACTTGCAAAGATCATAAAAAATCTTTGCAAGTGTTTTTTCTATGATATTCTTTGCAACACCATAAGGTATTTACAAATTCGGGTTTGTCGGGATCTTCAATGTTGCAGATATCAGGCCCCCTTGCCTAAAGGGGGCTGGCACGACGAAGTCGTGACTGGGGGATATTTTTACAAAAAACTCTGAAAAATCAAGCTTTTCACGAAGTATCCCTCCGTCTTTTGCTTCGCAAAATCCACCTCCCTTTAGGCAAGGGAGGCATTGC
>JAGAKF010000071.1 GCA_017625835.1 Clostridia bacterium | reverse complement strand
GTTATCCTGACAACGCACTATATGGAAGAAGCGGAAGCTCTTTCGGACCGCATCGGCATTATGAAAGACGGTAAGCTTCTTGCGGTGGGAACGGCAGAAGAATTGAAACAAAAAGCAGGCACAAACGATTTTGAAGCAGCCTTCGTTTCAATCGTAAAGGAGGGCACAGTATGAGAATGCTTACTTTTGCAAAAAGAAACGCAAAAGAGATTTTGCGTGACCCTCTCAATCTCGGCTTCGGTCTAGGATTCCCTTTAGTATTGCTGGTGCTTCTGAGTGCATTGCAAAGAAACATTCCCGTAAGTCTATTTGAAATTGATACCCTTACTCCGGGTATTACCGTATTCGGTCTGTCATTTATGACGCTTTTCTCCGCAACGCTGGTTGCCAAAGACCGTGAAAGCGCTTTTTTGCAGAGATTATATACAACACCGCTTAAGGGATTTGAATTTATCATCGGTTATATGCTTCCTCTTTTGCCGATTGCACTCGCTCAGACGGTCATATGCTATCTGTTTGCGATTCCTTTGGGATTGACTGTGAGCGTAAACATTATATATGCCGTTATCGGCATAATTCCAATGGCTGTATTCAATATTGCATTGGGACTTTTGTGCGGCAGTATTTTCGGCGTCAAGCAGGTCGGCGGCATTTGCGGTGCATTGCTTACCAATCTCTCCGCATGGCTTTCGGGTGTGTGGTTTGATTTGAAGCTTGTCGGTGGTTTTTTTGAAAAGTTCGCTAATGCGTTGCCGTTTTTTCGCGCAGCAGAAGCAGAAAAAGCATTGTTCGGAGGAAACTCTGAGCTTGCGTTTTCACACATTCTTCCGATAATTATATACTGTATATCTATATCAGCGGTTGCCGTGTTCTTTTTCCTTAAGCAAATGAAAAAACAGTAAGGATTTGATGCGATGAAATATAAACTGATTATCGACAAAAATGCAGATGAAGAGATAATTGCCATCGTTCATGAGCCTTCTTCTCTGACACAACAGATAGAAAACCTTGTCTGCAGCTATTCAGGTACGGACAGTATTATGGGGCACAAGGACGATGAAATGCGTAAATTAACATTTCAGGAAATAGAGTGCATTACCGTTCTTGACAGAAAAGTAATTGCAATTGATGTGAACGGGAACCAATATCGCATTCAAGACAGACTCCGTGATTTAGAGGATGTTTTGCCTTCCTATTTTATCCGTATCAACAAATCCACCCTTGCCAACGAACACCGTATTCTGCGGTTTGATGCTGCGTTCAGCGGCGGTGTTGATGCCGTGTTTCAATGCGGTTACCGTGAATATGTTTCAAGACGTTGTTTTTCACAGATAAGAAGGAGGTATGAATGAATATGAAAAGGTTTGTTTCAGAATTTTTTCGCCGAGGTTTAACAGCCTGCGGTTTCGGTCCAATCATTCTGGCGGTTTTATACCTGATTTTACATTATAAGGGTGCTGTTGAAACGCTGAGTGTAACTCAGGTCTGCATCGGCATATTTTCAATAACTCTCCTTGCTTTTGTTGCAGGCGGTATGAATGCTGTCTATCAAATTGAACGGTTGCCTCTGATGGTTGCAATTCTGATTCACGGCGCAGTCCTATATGTCAGCTATTTAGCCACTTATCTTCTCAACGATTGGCTTGATTGGGGTTGGATTCCCGTTCTCGTTTTTTCGGGTATTTTTGTTGT
>JAGAKF010000008.1 GCA_017625835.1 Clostridia bacterium | reverse complement strand
GTTACGGTAACGATATTGCCGTCAACCGATACAACGGGAATATGCTTCTCGTGGCTTGCTTCAACAACGCCGGGCTCAAGCTTGGTCATCTTCTGTCCGCAGCACATCATAGGAACACCGGCATCGTGGATCATACCGATCAGATTGCCGCAATGCTCGCAAATATAAAACTTGTTGTTATCACACATAATAAATACCTCCCATGTGTTTTTTATTTATTATACCACGGTTTTATGAATAATTCAATGATATAATAAAATTTCTTAAAAAAGCGGCAAGGATGTTAATCCCTGCCGCTACGTAGTAAACTTAGACTTCTATGAAGTCGCCGGATCTGATGAACTCATCTTTAATGTGTTCAAATTCCTGTTCTCCCTCTCGGGATAATTGAAATAGTTGCCCGTGATACGGAGATCTTGTAAGATAAAGTACTGTTGAGCCATCAGGAGAAACGATACCGCCCTCCCCAATGCTAAGCCTCCAACCTTCTTTCGTCAGCTTTCTTTCTTGCTCTCTTAACACCTCTCTTCTTATTTCAGCCGCATCCTCGGTAGGAATATCCTTATCCTTAAGCAACTCGTAAAAGCTTTTCAGGATTACCATATGTCCCTCCTATCAGAACGGAAGATCGTCATCGTCATTCATTGACGAACCAATTCCAAGGTAGGCGTCGGGAACATACGGCGCCTGCGAAGAGGATGCGGCAGACGAAGCCTGATTCGCTTGCTGCGCATTTTGCGATTGCGGCTTTTGCGAATAATTCTTGGGCTGCATTGTTTTACAACCGCCCATATACCAAGCGGTAAGCCACGCCTGATAATGCGCCTGCGTTGCCAAAAGCAATTCACCGAAAGCATCAAGTGACAAGCTGACTGCTACATGGTTCTCAGGCTTATTGCCAAATTTAGGTGTAATAAGTCCCTTCTCTGTCGTCACACCGGGCCCACTGTCCGCGACCAAGAGCAGTTCCACTCTGTCGCCGGGCATCACCTTAAAGGTGCGCGACAGACTCATTCCATCGGGACGGGAGCGATTCTGCTTCGCAAGCTTCTCGGCAGAGGTTCCGCCAAGGCTCGTGTAGAGCGGTTCTCTGTCATTGTTCTTCTTTTTCTGCTGCCACATAAATTTGAACTCACCGCAGGAAACCTTACGGCAAAGTTCCATAAACTCATCTGCAGCGATGAAGATATGTACCCCTGCCGTCTGCCTTTGACCAGCAGGTTTGTTGGGATCATATGCTGAAAAATTCAAGTGGATCTTTCCGATTGCAAAAACATCGTTCAGGCTTTCCACAAAACAATTTTTCGCATCCTTGCGTGTGATTTGGTTTTGATTTCTTTCGTCAGTCATTTTTATTTTCCTCCTTATCGGGTTGATTGTTGTTATAGCACTGGCGGATACATTCGGTCTCATACATTGAAAGGTCGAAGCTTCCGTCAACGTAATTTGCTTCACTTGGAAGCTTAATGTGGTCACCGTGATTCTTCACGTAATCCATTGCGTCTTCAAGTCGGTCTGCATCGATCTTAACGAAGCCGCACACCTCCCACGTTACGGGTATTTTCCATCTTGGCATATCAGGTTCCCTCCCTCTGCTTAACTTCCTCGATTACCGCATCAATGAACTCTACGGTATGAATACGGTTTTCGTTGAATTGCATATCAAAATCCTGCTCGGTATCATAGTTCAGGTACACGCCAACCGTTATAAGATCATATACCGTATTCATCTCGCTGTCGCTAAGCTTCTTTTCAAGCTCCTGACATTTTAAAGACAGCTCCGATATGAGATTTATCCAGTCTGCATGATACTGATCTACGAGCGGAATACCGAAATCGGTAAGCCACTGTCGAACGGTATGCTTTTCCTTTTTTGCGGGACATCCGGATTCTTGAAGCAGGTAGATCACTTCCTTTGGATCTGCTTTCCCCTCTTTGCTTTCAAGCTTGAATGCACGCGCTAACGGGAACAAAGCGCATACTGTAGGCTTCGCCTTATGTACGGAACATTTCTTTCCGTCAAGCAGCGGACAGTGCTTATCGTATCCGACCGCTCTCAGTCTGACGACCGGGATACGTGAGGTTTGTCCGATATAACTCTCGCAGTACTCATCCAATATCTGATCGGTTCTCTTATTGAGCTCCTTCGCGATATTGAACAGGTCTTTGGGATTGAGCATAATATCGGTACGGTTGGTACAGCACTTACCGCACATACGGCATCCAAACTCGAATTCATCATCAAGACCGATGCTCAGCTTGTCCATATTCTCAACAAGCTCGACAAGTCTCGGATCGTAGTTTCTACCGTATTTTTGTCTCAGATTCTTTTCGTCGTATTTGCCGGGCATATTGCACTTCATTTCTTTTTTCTCTTATCAAGTTTCCATAATTCTTTTTCTCTTGCTTCGGTCTGATCAAGTCGTTCTCTGATCGTATGAGTAAGCCATACGTCTCTTGGGAAGAATCCCGAGGCAGCACTGTCAACGACAATCCTGTAATAACCGTCCTTGACCGCCTGTTCAAAACCGTAAAACGCCTTGCTCTCTCGCCAAGCGTCGAGCAATCTGACTCTGTGCCGTTGCAACTGTTCGAGCGTCATTTGCTCAATATTAAGTCGGCACAATTCTCTTGCTGCTGATATTTTCATTTTTCCTCCTCGGGCACCGCTAATTGATAGCGATGCCCTTTTCGTTTAGTAAGGTAAGCTGTCATCGGGAGGCAAATGTGTTACTTTATCTGGGAAGAAGATACTATCCTCGTCTATCCAAAGCCTTGTCCCCTTTACATGAGCCTTTTGACACGAATAGCAAGGAGATACTTCGATGATTTCAATCATGATTCTGTGCCTTCTGTTCTTCAGTATCCTGACCTTTCCCTCAAAGCAGTCATATACCGTCAAATCGATGACTTTACCGCGCTTTTTTCTGAACTCTTTCTTTTTGGTGTGTCCTTATTCTTTATCAATAAAGAGATACCCGCAGATTGCTTCTGTCGTTCCCTTAAACGACTCCGCAATCGTGAACGAAAACCATTCCAGAGAACAGCAGTTGTGCTTACACTTTTCGACGATGATATGCTTTTCTTTTCCAAGGATCTTAACCGAGTCTATGTAAGAACGAAACATAGTGGTATGCTCGCAATAGATCCAGTTATCCATCATACCGGAATAGCCGTGATTCTTCTTTTCCCCTGCGAGTCTTGTTCGCCATTCATCGTGGGATATAAGGTGGAAGAGATCCTTGTAGCGCTGTGCCTCATTTTTGAGGATATCAGAGTAAAACTCTCCCTTCTTCTCTGCATAGGTTCCCTG
>JAGAKF010000070.1 GCA_017625835.1 Clostridia bacterium | reverse complement strand
TTACAAAAAACTATGAAAAATCAAGCTTTTCACGAAGTATCCCTCCGTCTTTTGCTTCGCAAAATCCACCTCCCTTTAGGCAAGGGAGGCTTTGCTCAACTTGAACTCATATGTAAATCATCCCTACAAACCCGAATTTGGCGGAATGATTTCAAAAAATTTTTTATAACCCTTTACAAGAATATTTAAACCTGAAAGTTGGTGACCCATAATGAACGGCGGTTATACGGGAAAACTTATTTCTTCACTTTTTATTACGGGATTGCTGATATATTTTATGGTCAACACAACGAGTCCGAAGATCGTCTTTGTTCCGTTTTTGATTTGCGGTATATCAATGGCTATGAAAACTATCGGGCAGATTTGTGAAAAAGAAAAAATGGCATTCTTCTTTGACAGACTCTTCAAAGCAGGTTTTTTACTTTACGGATTCGGTTTTCTGATTTTTGCAGATTACATATGTATCAAAAACAAACAATATGGCATGTTGGTTTACACTTTACTGTTCTGGGCAGCTTTATTTTTTGTTTTCAAAAGATTATTCTTTAATAATAACAAAGAAATTCAAGAACCGCCGAAGATTAACATTGCAAAGATTGCCGGCACAGTGCTTGTACTCGTCTCGTTTCTGGCAGGCGTTGCTTTGCTGATTCTCGGAATCGTCAGGGCAGAAACAGCAGTGATTTTAATAGGAGCATTTTTTGTGCTGGTTTCTTCCGTGTTCATTTTGTTCCACTTATCGGCTTCAGGATTTTTTGACAGATTCAGAACGGATCTGTTGGGTTTGTATATAGGTATCGTTTTCGTACTGATCGGAATCGGTATTCCGACAGTAAAATTTGCAGAAACATTTTCTGTAAAGGAAACGGTTCAGAGCTTCGGCTTATGGCTTCTTGTGCCTGTGATTATGTTTTCGGCAGGAGTATTTCAGATGGTTAAAACGGTAAAAAACAGAAAAAATAAAGATTAATTTATCAGGAGAAAAATTATGGTTAAATACGGTGTAATCGGTTCAGGCTGGATTGCTGAATCTTTTGTAAAAGGAGCGCAGACTGTTGAAGGAATGTGCTTTGCCGCGATGTATTCACGCACATACGAAAAAGGAAAAGAATTTGCAGAGAAACTCGGCTGTGAAAAAGTTTATACGGACATAAACGAATTCGCAAAAAGTGACATCGACGCTGTTTATATTGCGAGCCCGAATTCGCTTCATTACGAGCAGAGTAAGCTTATGCTCGAAAACGGAAAGCACGTTCTTTGCGAAAAGCCGATAACGATAACACCCGATGAATTTTCGGAACTTTTTACGCTCGCAAAAGAGAAAAAATTGGTCTACACCGAAGCGATAATGATGATGCACGCTCCGCATACCCAAAAGGTAAAAAAAGCTCTTGAAAAAATCGGAAAAATCACGACGGCACACTTCGATTTTTCTCAGCTTTCTTCAAAATATAAGGCACTGAAAAACGGAGAGAATCCGAATATTTTTAACCCGGAAATGAAGACGGGTTGCCTTCGCGATCTCGGAATTTATTGCTACTATCCTGCGCTTGAATTTTTCGGACTTCCCGAAAAATTTTCTGCCTCTGCAGGCTTCATCAAAACAGGTGCTGACGGCTACGGAACAGCTGTTCTCGACTATCCTGACAAGCAGGTAACACTTACATATTCAAAGGTCGGTCAGGACTATTGCGGTTCGCAGATTTTCGGTGACGAAGGTACAATTTCTATTGATTCCGTTTCAATGCTTACGGGAGTTAAAATCCATTTTGCGGACGGAAGAAAAGAATTAGTTCAGGACGAAATTGAAAAGCATATTATGATGGCTTACGAGGCAAAAAATTTCTACGATTTCATAACGGATTATGAAAAAAATTCTAAAAAATATTTTGCAATAAATCAAAGAATTTCTGAAGTAAATCAGCTTCTTTTTGAAGTAAAAAATATCTGCAATATTATATAGAATTAGAAAACAGAAACATAAAAATTCTCACAAAAACTTGTGAGAATTTTTTTGCTTTTTAAAGAAATTTTTTGTTGACTATTATTGATTATTGTGTTAAAGTAATATACGTATATTAGTGTCTTTATCTGTAGAATTGTCTCCGAAAACGAGTTCACTGCAGGAAGCACGAAAATCGTATACATTTATAATATATATATAATATCAACCGAAAGTTTTGGAGTGTGTCGCTATGGCAGAGAACAAAAAGAATCCCGGATCCGGTTCAAGAATCAGAACGATTGAGCTTTTCTACAGACCGGTGTTTGACATTCATCTTAATATGGCGATTGATTTCGAAACAACTATGAAAATCAACGACAGAATCCAGGGCGTTATTCCCGAAAAGGTTTTTATGCCTGTTGCCGAAAAATCCAACCAGGTTGTTCAGCTTAACCTCTGGGCGGTTGAAGAAGCCTGCGAAGCAATCAAGCGCTGTGCTGAGCGTGAGGTTGATATGAACAGTGTTATCATCTGGGTATCGGTTAAATCACTTACGAAGAAAAATTTTGCAACTCAGGTCAAAAAGATCGTTGACAAGTACGGAATTTCTCCCGACAGTTTCTGCTTCAATATTACGGAGAGTATTCTTGAAGCTGTTAAGGACAGAGTCAAGGAAACAATCGACGCTTTGCGCGAGCTTGAATTCAGAGTTTCAATCGACGACCTCGGCCTTGAATACACTTCACTTTCAAATCTTGCTCACTATGATCTTGATTACATCGGCATTCACGAGAGTATGATTGAAGATATACTTTACAACGAAAAGGTTCAGAATACGGTTCAGGGTATCATCGATTTCTGCAAGAAGATTGATACACAGGTTATCGTTAACGGAATCGAAACAAAGGAAGTCTTTGATTTAATCAATAAGATGGGTGCTGACCGTTTCAGCGGTCCGTACTTCGGAGAGTTTGTTAAAGATAAACAGATAAACTAAGGAAAGGATGATGGGCTTGGCTAAGAAAAAGAAAAATGCTACGCCACCCGGTGTTGAAAATCCGCAGGAATATGACGCAATGGGTAAATACGGCGTAAAAACCGAATCAAAAAAAGTCAAGAAAAGAGAAGCTTTAATCCGTATCCTTACAATTATTCTTGTTTTAATGTTGCTTTTCCTTTCCCTAATGTTCGCCTGTTCGTCTTATGTGAACAAAGCAGGTGACTTTACGGTTACAATGGATAAGGATGCGTACAACATGGGTATCATCCTTTCGGAGACACCGGATTTCAGTCAGTCTTCACGTTTCCTTACGGGTGAAAAATGTGAAAACATGGCGGACTGTACACTTGCGTGGCTGCCCGACGACATCGATGATATCGACGGTTCACATAACCGTTCAAACGGTGAGGAGTTCCTTGCATATACTTTCTATGTGAAAAATGCAGGTAACGTTGATGTGGATTATGAAGCAGAGATTCTTATTGATGCTGTTTCTCTCGGTGTTGACGAGGCAATGCGCGTAATGATTTTCCACAACGGAGAACCTACAATTTACGCAAAGCCGCAGAAGGGTACTACGGATAAACTTGAAGAAAATCTCAACGATAACGGTGAGAGTGTTTATTCTGTTGACAAAAACTTTGTTTCCAGCACAAAAATTATGGAAAACGAAGTTGAAATGTTCAGAGCAGGCGACATTGATAAATATACAGTTGTCGTATGGCTCGAAGGTTGGGATCCTGAATGTGTTAACAAGATCCTTGAAGGCGAAATCAAAATGTCTATGAAATTCCTGTGCGAAGAAGCGGATGATAGTGACGGATCATCCGAACAGGCATAAGGACGGACAAAAGGTTTCAATTTCAGGTCTCAGACACATTTGAGATATATATTATGACGGATTACCGTACATAAAATCTAAGAAGGAGGTAAAGAAAAGGACATGTTTAAGAAGAATCAGAAAAACCGTGCATTCTTTGCGGCTATCGCTATGCTTCTTCTTTCTGCTATCGTTATAACGACTGCATCTTTCGCTTGGTTCTCATTGGGCAGAAGCGCAATGGCAAGTGACCTTGATCTTAAGGTTACAAAGCAGGGCGAAGGCATTCAGATTTCTGCAAATGCTTCAACATTTACAGATACACTTACAGAAGAAGACCTTAACGGTACAGCAACAACAGGCTTCCAGGCTATATCAACAGATTATAACTATTTGCCTGAATTGATTGAACCCGCATCATCAAACTTTGCACTCAATGCATTGCCGGCATTCTTCACAGGCGGCGTTGATAAGGCTACAAACACACTTGAAAGCCTTGCAACAACATCTGATAACGGCGTTGACATTTACGGCAAGTCAGGTGCTGCAACTCCTGCAGGAAGCAAGCAGGCAGGCTACTTCGTATTCGACATTTTTGTTGATTACACAGGCGGCGAGTCAGCTACGCTTAAGATCGGTCAGTCATCAATCGGCGTTAAGAACGACGAGACAGACGGAACTCAGGCTCTTGAAAATGCTGCAGAGGCTATGCGAATCGGTTTCGTAAACTGCGGTACTGTGACAAAGGGACAGAATCCTGCACAGGCAACAAGCGGTTCTGAAGCAGTCATTTTCGCTACCAATGAAGCAGCACGTAACACTCAGCCTATCACAAGCACAGGTATGAGTGGTACACTTGCAGACGATGCTTACACTGTTCCTTCATCAGCAGCAGGTAATATCACAATCGCATCAGGTTATGATTGTGCTGTTGATACAGGTGCAGAAGATGCAGTTATTAACATCAGCGAAGGCGTAAACCGTATCAGAGTTTATATCTGGATGGAAGGCCAGGATGCTAACTGTACTGATGAACTTATGAGTCAGCTCATCTCTGCAAACATCGTATTCACATTGGTTTAATTCCCAGGCGATTACTTACTTCTAATTTATGTTTCAGTTACTCCGGGAAGTTGTCGGTTGGAAGGTAATATTCAGCTGAAAATTTGGGAGATGCAATTCTTGCAAACCGGGTTACTGGGAAGGCCGAATAAACTCCCGGTGAATGGAACATTAATTAGCAATCACTTGTGCGTTGGCGGCGCGTTAACGGTCGCTAAAGCATGAAATCCTAATGGAGGTAAAAACAAAAATGAAAAACACTTTGAAAAAGCGTACGTTCATCTCAGCTATTGCTATGCTTGTTGTTTCAGCAATCGTGTTGACATCATCAACATTTGCATGGTTCTCAATGGCTAAGAGAGTTGAAGTTGAGACAATGGAACTCAACATCACATCACCTGACGGCGTTCAGCTTTCAGGTAATGCTAACGCATTTACAACAATGCTTACATTGGCTGACCTTAAGGGCGAAACAACAGCTCGTTGGGCAGCTTATGAAGGAAATGAAAACAATTTCCCTGAGCTTCTTGCTCCCTCATCATCGAACTTGTATGTTGCAAGTACTCTTCCTACATTCTTTGCAGGTTCAATTAATGATTCAGGCCGTATCGCAGCAACACAGGTAGCTTCTGATACAACAAGCGGCTACGTTGCATTTGATATCTTTGTAAAGGTTGGTCAGGATCAGAAGGTTTACTGGAACGAGACAACAGTTACTTGCGATGACAACCCGGATGTTGTTTCAGCAATGCGTGTTGCTCTTGTTAACTGCGGTACTGTTTCTGCTAAGGCTGAGTCTTCCGAAATCCTCGGCAAGAAGCCTGCTAACGCTAACTCAAACCGTATTGTTATGTATGAGCCCAGCTCAACAAACCATACTGAAGTTTCAGGTTATGCAGACGGTGCTACAGTTCCCGATCTCTATATTAAAGCAGCTTACTCAGGCCGTACACCGACAGGTAACGGAAAGAACATCATGGAAGAAGCACAGTACACAAGCGCTGCTTACGGTACACGTGCTACAGATGATAACAAGGCTTCAACAGCTTACTTCAATGCTACAACAGGTATCAACCGCATTCGCGTATACCTTTGGATGGAAGGTAACGACGTTGACTGTGCTAACGATGTAGCTGGTGCAACAATTAACTTTAATCTCGTTCTTACACTTATCTAAGATCAGGTTATTTTAATCTTTTCCGCAGGGCAGATGCTCTGCTCTGCGGATTACCGTCACAAATTCACGGGTGGCGATTTTCGTCATCGTCACCCGAATAATTGAAAAACCGAAAGGCGATTTATGAGTATTCGCTGAGTGCTTATAAATGACCTTTTAGTCAAATAAAATCAGGAGTGAATGTAAAAAATGAAAAACAAACTCAAAAAGGTGCTCGAAGTAGTTTCAGATATACTTCTTGTGTTTATCCTCATCGTCGCGATTGTCATAACGGTTATGACTTTCACATCAAAGAATTCTGACGTCGGTGTCGGTAATGTCTTCGGTTATACACCGTTCACAATCCAGTCAGACTCAATGAAACCCGCTTTTGCAACAGGCGATATGATCATCGCAAAAGAAGTCAAGAATGTTAACGACCTTAAGATCGGTGATGTTATTACCTATACAACAGTTCTCACGGACTCCGAAGGCAGAAGCATAAGAGGTAACAACACCCATAGAATTCTTGACATTGAGTATAACAAGGACGGTACGGTAAACAATTTCGTCACAAAGGGTGACGCGATTGATATGGAAGATACAGTACCCGTTACTCCGGACTCAATCCTCGGAAAACAGATTAATTCCGGTTACGATGAAAATGGCAATCTGAGAGAAGGACTTAAAATTGTTGGCCTTGGCCACGCGCTTTCATTCCTTCAGAGCAGAACAGGATTTATGATCTGTATCATCATCCCGCTTGCCCTCTTCTTCATCTGGCAGATTTATAAGCTTATAATGATGTTTATGGAAGCTAAGGCTGAGGACATCGATGAAGAAACAAAGCGTCGCGCAATTGCAGAATACCTCGCTGAGCAGGAAGCTAAGAAAAAGGCTGAGGAAGAAGCAAACGCACAGAACGAAACAGATAAATAACATTCACAACCTGTAAACATATAACTCAGATTTTAATTAACTTTTAAAGGGTGACTGAAAGATGATAGTAACAAAATTCATTGCAGAGTTCTTAAATCAATTTTTCATAAAAGGTGTTTGGGGGATTTTTAAAGGTATCGGTCTCGGTATTGCAAATATCTTCAATATCCCCGAGTACATAAACATTTTCAAATCATGGGCAGGCGACTTCAAAGCAGTAGACTGGGTTCTTGCAATCCTTACTGTTATTGCAACAGTTGTTGTTCTTGCAGCAATGGTAATTCTCGTTGTTGTTCTTATCAAGAAGTACATCAGAGTGCGCAGAACACTTGTTGACCAGGAAGAACTCCTTAACGAAGTCGGCAACCTTAACAGAGAAATCATCAAGCTTCATAACGAAAAGGAAAGAATCCTTGCAATGAAGGTTTCTCAGCTCGGTCTCAAGCCCGGCGAAAGCGCATTCCTCGAGCAGGAAGAAGATGCTCAGGAAGAGGGCGAGAAGAAGGCAGACGGCGAAGTCGACAAGACAGCAGACGATTACAGCCGTTTCTACAAGTGTACTCAGGTTGATATCGAACTTGAAGATTACGTTGCTCCCGAATATGACAACGAAATCACACTTCCCGAAATCTGTGATATGTTCCGCAACTATGCTTGTTCAAGACTCGGTCTTTTCTACGAGATCAAAGTTATCCGTCTTTTCCTTTCAGCTTTTGCTTCAACACGTCTTATTATCCTTCAGGGTATTTCAGGTACAGGTAAAACATCTCTTGCTTACGCTTGGGGTAAATTCCTCCAGAACCCTGTAACAATCGCATCAGTTCAGCCGTCATGGCGTGACCGTACTGAAATCTTCGGTTATTTCAACGAATTTACAAAGCGATTCAACGAAACAGAAGTTCTTAAGAAAATGTACGAAGCAACCTTCAAAGAGGACATCTTCATTACCGTTCTCGACGAAATGAACATCGCTCGTGTTGAGTACTACTTCGCTGAGCTTCTTTCAATCCTCGAAATGCCGTCACGTGATGAGTGGGTTGTTTCACTCGTTCCGAGCGTATGGCAGACAGACCCGAAACACGTTATCGACGGTAAGCTCAAGCTTCCCGAGAATATGTGGTACATCGGTACAATCAACAACGACGACTCAACATTCGCCGTTTCCGATAAGGTTTACGACCGTGCTATTCCGATTGACCTTAACAGTAAGGGTAAATTCTTTGAAGCACCGTACACAGAAAACCTTACACTCAGCTACAAGCACCTTGAGTCAATGTTCAGAGATTGCCAGACAAAGTACAAGGTTTCTGATGAAAACCTTAAGAAAATCGAAGAGCTTGACGACTATGTTATCGAACATTTCCGTCTTGCATTCGGTAACCGTATTGTTAAGCAGCTTAAGGAATTCGTTCCTGCATACGTTGGCTGCGGCGGTACAGAAATCGACGGTATCGACTTCGTTCTTGCTAAGAAAGTTTTCCGTAAGTTCGAAAGCTTGAACCTTTCATTCATCCGTGATGAAATCGACGGCCTTATTACTTACCTCAACAAGCACTTCGGTAAGGCTAACATGAACGAATGTAAAGAATACCTCCAGCTTCTCAAGAGGCTCATGTAATTTAAATTCTCAAAGGGGAAATTTTCCATGGAAAAATCTTATCTTGAATTATATCTTGAATATAAGGATTCCCTTAACTCTCTTACAACTGACAACGTGTTCTATGACGCTATGGAGCATTGCATCGACACAGGTGAGAACAAGTATTCCTTATTCAACAGATATTTTGAAAAGAAAATCGACCTTAAATGGGTTGAGGAAATTGAAGCATGTATCATTCCCCTTGATAACATTATGCGTGTTCCTCGTAAGTTCATCGTTCAGGAAGAAGAAATTGTTCCCATTGAGCGTGCGAGAAAGATCACAAACGAATCAATCCGTCACCTTGCTCAGCATACAAATATGATTGCAAAGGTTGAGGGCGACGACGTTACTCCGAACCAGATTCTCAACGTTTTCCGTGAAGAAAGCTTCGAAGTTTACGAAAACAGATTCATTTACACTCTCATGCAGAACCTCATCAGATTCATTGATATCCGTTACAACGTTCTTTTCAAGGTTTCTGATGATGATAATATGGCTTCTCTTAAAATGGAAAGCGGTTTCAACCGCGGACGTGAAAAGGTTACGTACAAGCTTGAAGTTTCTGCTCAGTCGGGTAGCGGTGAGCTTGACGATACAGCAACCGATCTTGAAGGCGAAAACGCATCAGCTTTCCAGCGAATTGAGAGAATCAAGAAGATTATCAACGAGTATGCACATTCTCCGTTCATGAGAGAATTGCAGAACTGTGTTCCCGTCCGTCCTCCGATTATGAGAACGAACGCTATCCAGAAAAACCCGAACTTCAGAGCTTGTCTTAAACTCTGGCAGTTCATCCAGTCATATAATGACCTTGGTTATGAGATTACCGTTAAGGAATCCAATGATATGGTCAGCGACGAGTACAGAAATCAGCTTAACCAGATGCTGGCACTCAACTATATGATGCTTAAGGCAAACACTTTGTCTGAGGATGCCGTCGGTAAGCAGAAGCGCCGTAAGCTCAGACCGAAGCTCCTCAAGAGACTTGCTGAAGAGCTTGTTCTTGACTACGATATGGAAGACGTTGAAATTCAGCGTGTCTTCGTTGAGGAAGTCAAGCGTGTCAGCAAGAGAAAGATGGAAGGCGAAAAGAAGATCCAGGAAGCTATCCAGCGTGCTCTTGATTCCGAAAATGCACGTAAAAAGGCAATCGAGGACAAGATCAAGGCAAAAATCGCCCACGAAAAAGAGATGGAGCGTCGCCGCATAGCAAGAGAAAAAGAAAGAGAACGCCTTGCAAAGCAGAAGGAAAAAGAACGCATTGCAAGAGAAAAGGCAAGAGAAAAAGCAAGAAAAGAAAAAGAGCTTGCGCTTGCCAAGGAGCGTGCAAGAAAAGAGAGAGAAAGAGCTCGTCTTGCAAGAGAGAAGGAGAAAGAACGTATCCGTCTCGAGAAAGAAAAAGAAAAGGCAAGAATCCTCAAAGAAAAAGAAAGAGCTGCAAGATTGCAGGCTGCAGAAGAAGCAAAGCTTGCCCGTCAGAAGCAGCGTGAAGAGGAACGCAAAGCACGAGAAGAAGCCAAGCGCCTTGCACTTATCGAAAAAGAAAAAGCAGCCAAAGCCAAGGCTAAAGAAAAGGAAAGAGCAGCAAAAGCTCTTGCACTTGAAAAAGCTAAGGAAAAGGAACGTGCAGCAAAGCTTCGCAAAAAAGAGCGCATAGCTAAGGAAAAGGCTGCACAGGCTGAAAAAGAAAGAATTGCCCGCGAAAAGGCAAAGGAAAAAGAAAGATTAGCTAAGGAACTTGCTGCCGAGAAGGCAAAAGCAAAGGCCGATGCTGAAAAAGCAAAAGAAAAAGAGCGCCTCGCAAAAGAAAAAGCTGCGCAGGCTGAAAAAGACAGAATAGCCAAAGAAAAGGCTAAGGAAAAAGAGAGAATAGCTAAGGAAAAGGCTGCCGAGAAAGCAAAGGCAGACAAAGAAAAAGCTAAGCTCAAGGAAAAAGAGCGCATTGCAAAGATGAAGGCGGCGCAGGCGGAAAAGAACCGTATCGCTAAAGAAAAAGCGAAGGAAAAGGAACGCCTTGCACGTGAACGAATCAAAGAGCAGGAGCGCATCGCCAAGGAAAAGGCAAGAGAGAAAGAGCGTATAGCTCGCGAAAAAGCCAAAGCCAAGGCAAAAGAGCAGGAAAGAATTGCCCGTGAAAAAGCTAAGCTTAAGGAACAGGCACTCAAAGAAAAAAAGACTGCTAAAAAGGCTGAAAAAGCCGACTAATTATTAAAATTTACCGTTACGACGGTACGGAGGAAACGAAAGTATGTTTAGAAGGAGATTTGAACAGGTTGCGGTTATGCTCCTGAGCATGGTAATGCTTGTGACATCAACCGGAATAGTGTCATCATTGGCGACATCTGACGTCAGTGACTCTTCTGTTGCGCCTTCAACATCAGCTTCAGCAACTACTTCGACAACAGCTTCCTCTACTCAGACCGAAACTTCCACAGTTGTTCAGGAAGGAGGAGAGATTACAGCTCCTTCCGTTGAACAGGAAGGCGGAGAAATCGTCGTAATCGATGAGGGCAACGGAACAAAAGAAAATCCGTTCAAGATTTCAACAACCGAACAGTTCCTTTCACTCGGCGGTAAGGTTAACAACACCGCAAATGCAGACAAGTACTTTGTTCTTACTGCGGATATCGACCTTTCAGGTGTAAGCGGAAGCGACTTCGCAAAGAACGGCGGATCACTCGTCGGAATCGACAAGACTCTCGCTTCAACCGGCAAGAACGTATTCATCGTCCTTGACGGTAACGGATATGCGCTTAAGGGACTTAACGTTGAAATTACATCTGGTAACAGTGCATCAATCTTCGGTGTACTCAACGAAAAATCAGCAATTAAGAATCTCAAGATAGAAAAGCCTGTAATCAAGTCAACTTCTTCCGATATGACAGATATTGCACTTGTTGCAACAGTAAACAGAGGTACAGTTTCTGAAGTAATCGTTAACTATCCTGTTCTTACTGCAGAAAAAGCAACGAATGCAGCGTTTGTTGTAGCCGAGAACTACGGTACGGTTTCTGAAGTAACAGTCAAGAGCAAGCATACCAACGCCAGCGCCGCTTCTGCTGAAAACCACACAATTTCGGCAACGGGTAACGTCGGTGCGGTTGCAGGTCTTAACTACGACACAATCAGCAATGTTTCAGCTCTCAACATCGGAATGTTCATTCCTGAGGTCAGCGGAGTTGTTGTTTACGGCGGTGTTGCCGGTTGCAACTCAGGTTCAGTTCTTAACAGCGTTGCAACAGGTAACGTCAAGGGTGGTAAAGCTGCCGATTCTGTCGGCGGTATCGTCGGTAAGGCTGTGAAGAGCGTTTCAGGCACAGAAATCACATCAACTCTTACAAATAACTATGCACTTGTCGCAATTTCAGCTTCCGTAACAGGTTGCGGTGTTATCGGATCAGAGGGCAAACCCGAAATGGTGAAGGATTGCTACTGGTCAGCAAATGTGAGCGGCAAGGATACAATGGTCAATGACTACGGCTGTGGCGTAAACGAGCTTTCGTCACGTCAGTATATCATTCTCCCGCAGGGCAAGAAGGCTTCGCTTTCTGCTGCCGACGTGAAGTCAGCTTCATGGGGCAAGGCAACATTTGAGCTTGACGGCGAAATCACCGTTAAGGGCGACAACGTAAATGCAGTTGCAAAGACCGGCTCGGTTGAAATGACTGCAACAGCTTCGGGCAAGGTTGCTTATGCAACATACAATGCAAAGGTAATGCTTCCGTCAAATGTCGGTGCAGCTTCTGCAGGTAATACTCTCAAGCAGTATTTCCGCGTAACCCTTCTTACGGTTGCAAAGGATGCAAAGGGCGACGGTTCGGCGGCAAATCCGTTTGTTGCAATGTCAGCGTCAGATCTCCTTCTTCTTAAATATGCTCCGGGAATGAATATCGTTCTCGGTAAAGATATCACTGTCAACTTGCAGGCAACTTCAATTAAGGGTACGGTTGACGGTAACGGACACACAATCAATACAGCAAAGCCGATCGCAAAGACTGTTTTCGGCAACGTGAAGAATCTTAACGTTGTTGTAACTGCAGATCTTTCAACAGCTGTCTTTGGTGACGCAATCGGTGCAGGCGTGAACGGTGTCAGCGTTGCAATGGCTGATGGCGTTGCGCTCAGGGCTGTAACTAATAATACAGGTATCCTCTTCAACAGAATTGCAGCAGGTTCCGTTATTGATTCTGTTCAGGTTAAGGGCGATATCGTTATCGCAGAAGATAAGCTTTCTGCAATCGGTGCGGTTGCAGGTCTCATTGACGGCGACAAGGTTGTTATCAGAAACAGCGGTGCCGTTGCAGACATCAGCGCTGAAAAGAAATTCTCAAGCGCAGACACAGCAATCTTCGCAGGTAAGGTAGCCGGCAATGAAATTTCAGTTGCAGACGGTTACGTCGGTGGCGCAAACTTCGCAGGAAAGTATGCTTTCGTCGGCAATGTTGCAGGCAAGAAGTTTACCGCTAAGAATATTTACACAGATCTTTCAGTTGCAGACGGTTCTGCTTCAGAAATTGCATCGTTCGACGGCTTTGACAAGAACCAGTTCAAGACATGGTCGTTCGACGGAGGTAATGCAGGCTTCTTCACAGGTAACGGCGGAAAGTTCACGGCAACTCTTCCGGGAATCAAGGCTTTCACCGCAACAGCAAGCGGTGACTATGCTGTCATCGGTGACGCTTCAAAGCTTATCGCAACAGTCAACGTCGAGGGTAACAAGCTTGTGCTCAACGTTCAGCGTGCGGCAGGCGTTGTAACCGTGAAGTCAATCCCCGTAACGGTTATCAATACAAAGACAGGTCTCTCTGCAACAATCAATGTTTCAAACGGACTTGAAAAAGATTCAAACGGCAGATATCTTGTCAATTCTGCTTTCGACCTCGCTTATATCAGCGAGAATATTGCTGAACTCAGCTCTGCAAGCTTCGTTATGAAGTCAGACGTTGATATGGCAGAACTCGACTCTTTCGCTCCGATCGGTTCGGCTGAGGCAAGCTTCAGCGGCACATTCGACGGTAACGGAAAGGTTATCAGAAATCTTACAATCAACGGTAATGCAAAGGTTGGTCTTTTCGCAGTTCTTGACGGCGCAACGGTTAAGAATGTAACGTTCAGCGATGCTGTTCTTTCTTCCGAGGGCGGTTATGCAGGTGTTCTTGCAGGTCAGGTTACGGGAAATGCCGTAATCAGCGGTATTACTGTTAACAATGCAAAGGTAACTTCAGCTGACCTTTATGCAGCGGCTGTTATCGGCGCAATCGACGGCGCAGGAAATACAGTTTCAGTTTCTGATGTAAACGTCAAGAATTCATCTGTTGTTTCTGAGTCAAGCTATGTTGCTGCTGTTGCAGGACGTATCAGTGCAAACGCAAAGCTCAGCGCAATCAACGTTGATTCATTCGCAGCAAACGGTGCAAACTACGTTGCAGGTGTTGCAGGCCTTGCTCAGGGCGAGGTTGCATTCAGCAACGTTACTGTAAATAAGGCTGTGCTCAGCGGTGTTTCTGAAGTTTCAGGTATCGCAAGCGGCGAAGCTTCAATCAGAAATTCTGCTGTAAGAAATTCTGAAATTTCAACAGTTGCTGTTTCCTCTGCTTACACGGCAGGCGGTGTTTCGGCAGTATTTGCAGGCGAAATTGCGGATGTTACTGTTGAAAATACAAAGATTTCAGCAGGCGTTGCTGCAGGTATCGTCGGCAAGACAACTGCAGACAAGAACCTTACAATTAAAAATGCAAGCGTAACTGCTTGTGAGATAACTTCATCTCAGGCTAATACAGTTGCCGCAGGTATCCTTGGTGTTCATAACGTAAGCGGTACTGCAACAATCAGCTCAGCAACTGTGGACGCTAAGACCGTGATTGATGGCGCTGCTGTTTCGGCAGGTCTTGTCGGTGACTGCTCGGGCGCAGACAGCGTTCTTGCTCTCTCAGCTTCAAAGACAATGGCAACAGTCAACGGTTCATTGACAGCGAATGCTGTTTCTGCTGCAGGTGCACTCGGCAGACTCGGTGTTTCAGCTATCAACAATGTAACAATCAGCGGTGTTAAGGTTGGCGGTAATGTCAGCGGCAACGGAGCTCTCGGCGGTATTGTAGGTATCGTCAAGGACGGCACAGAGTTCGCTTCTTCAGCTCCCATCGTTTCAGATTGTATCGTATTCGCACAGATCAATGCGGAAAACGCAACTTCAACCGGTCTTATCTTCGGTGAGGTTGAAAAGGATGTAATCTCCTCTGCAAATGTCGCAGCTGCAGTCAAGGGTGTTGTTCTTACAACATTCGGCGGCGCGAAGGCTTATCCTTCCGACGAGCTCAGCGGCGGATATACAGATATGAACAGCGGTATCACACCGTCTGTTGAAAGTCTTATCACAACAAACGAAACAAAGGTTGAGCTTTCGGGTCTTCCGAAGGTCAGCGGTTTCGCATTTGATACTGCAACGGGTTGGGTTTCCGAGTCAGAGGACAGAATCAGCGTTGTTTCTTCAACGGAAAACGCAGTGGTTCTCAGGGCTAACCGCCGTGCAGACATCGCAATCATCGCTTACTACGTTCTCGGCTCCGATGCGGATGTCCGCGTTCCTGTCGAGTTCAGAATGGTTGCAAATGTTTCAGAGCCTCTTGAAGGTAAGGGTACAGCATCAACACCGTACCTTATCAAGGATGCATATGACCTCGAAGCTATGGTCAACTATGCTGACAAGAACGCTTACTTTACCCTCGCTGAGGACATCGTTCTTACAGATGCCGATTATGAATTCGGCGGTGCATTCTACAACGTAGGCAACGGAATCGTAACAATCGGTAATGCCGAGGTTGCATTTGACGGCAACTTCACAGGTCTTTACAACGGCAAGGTTCATTCAATTACAGGCCTCCGTACAAAGGGCAACACCTTCGGCGGTCTCTTCGGAGCAACTGACGGAGCAGCAATTACGGATCTTGTTATAAACGGTGCAGACATCACAGCATCGGCAGATGCAGGTGTGCTCATCGGACGTGCAAACAACACAACAATCAAGAATGTAACGGTCAACTCTGCAAAGGTTGCAACAACTCAGTCGGGCTCCGTTGCAGGCGGTCTTGTCGGTGTTGCACAGTCAACAATTATCGAAAACGTAACTCTCAATAACGTTGAGGTTGCAACAACACTTGACTCAACAAGCGCAACTCTTGAGATTGCAGGCGGTGTGGCAGGTGTATATGACGGCCTTATCAAGAATTCAACCTTCAACAATATTTCAGTTGTTTCGGGCACAGTCGGCGGCGGTGTTATCGGTGCTGTCAAGGCTGATCCTGCAAATATTGTAAATGTTGAAGCTGACGTAAACGTAAAGGCTGAATTCGCAGGCGGATTTACAGGACGCATTTCTGCTCCGCAGGCTCTCTCCGTTAGCGGATCTGTTGTCCGCGGTACGGTTGAAGGTTCTGCAGTCGCAGCAGGTGTGATCGCACATATTTCTTCTGAATCCGAAAGCGATTCATTTGATAAGCTTAACCGTACTCTCGTCAAGGAAACTGTTGTCCTTGCAGCAATTTCAGGTGACGTAAGCGCAATCGTAATCGGTGAAGTTTCAGAAGCTGTTGCAACAGATAAGGAAAACGAGAAGAACGATGTATTCTCTAATGTTTACTACTCGTCTTATCAGAACGACCTTGATGCATTCGGTGCCGAACAGTTCAATGCTTACCGTAACGACGAGTATGCGGTAACAGATCTCAGCGCACTTTCATACAAGGTCGGCGAAAATGTTTACGATACAGTTGAACTCACAGCCGAGTTTGCTGTTCTTCCCGAAGATAGCATTGTCCTCAACAATGTAACGGGAACATATAAATCTTTCACAGCAGGCGGAAGAGTATTCGAACTTAAGAATATCACCTCTGACGTTGAAGGTCTTGTTGAATACAAGGCAGATAATTCTGCTGTAAGACTTACTGCTCCGGTCAAGGAGTCTGCAAAGCTTGTCTTTGTATACTCAGACGGTCTTGAAATTGCAATCGGAATCACATCCGAAGAAGCACTTCAGGGCAACGGAACAAAGGAAAATCCGTACCGCATCTCAACGGCAGATGATTTCGGATTTATGCTCAACAATTCAAACGAGAACAAGTACTATGTTCTCACTCAGGATATTAGCCTCGCAGGCGTCGAAGGCGGTGCAGATTTCGCAGGAAATCTCGACGGTAACGGCTTCGTGCTTTACGACTATTCGGGAGTAAGCCTCTTCGGCAGAATGAGCGGTACTCTTACAAATGTCGGCTTTGCAGGCTTCAATGTAACTGATAACAAGTCTGATTCAGTCGGTGCGGTTGCTTCGGTAATTGACGGCGGTACGGTTGAAAACTGTTTCGTAATTGCTCAGGTCAACGCAAACGGCAAGAATCAGGATGCAGGTGTTCTTGCAGGTCGTGCCGTAAACGGTGCGGTTATCAGGAACAGCGTGACAAGCGGCAAGGTTGTTGCTGAAAACGGACTTACTGCAGGCGGCGTGATCGGTTCTGCAATGAATGCGGAAATCGTAAACGTAACTTCAACTGCATATGTTCTCGGCTCAAAGGCTGTCGGCGGTATCGTCGGTGAAGCTTCATTCGCAACAATCAGCGGTGCCGTATTTGCCAATATGGTTGAGTCTGACGGCAAGTCAGGCAATATCGTAGGCACAGCAAACGAAGATGTAAGCCTTGTAAACTGCTGCTTCGATTTACGCACAACCCGTGCTGAATCCGCTGCAGGCAACAGCGAGATCGACGAAAAGTCTGTCAAGGCTTGTAAGACGGAAGATCTTGTCAAGGCAGAAATCAAGGGCTTTGCTTCTCTCGGCGGCTATCCTGTACCCGCAACTCTTGCAGATAACGGTTCTGCAAAGTTCCGCACAGGTGTTCAGTTCGCAGCAATGCAGGTTAAATATCTCGCAGGTCTGAGCGCAGGTACAGTTTATAATTACACAGATATTGTTGTCGATCCGGCTGTGAACTCCAACGAGGTCAAGCTTGAAAAGACACCGGATGTTAAGGTTACACTTCTTCCGACGGTTGATTACGTCGGCACAGTGAACGAGATTGCACGTTATGCAAATCCGCTTGAATCCGGCGCAGTTGATGTTAACTGTACGATCATCGCAGACGAGACGTCAGAAATCGCTGACAAGCTCATCGGTGTAATGCTCAAGACGAAGGTCGGAGGAAGTGCATCAGCGTTCGACTTCTTCACAACGGCTGAAGCTCAGCCGGTATCAATCGCAGCGGTTACTCTTGCGGACGGCGCGCTTTACGTAAATATGCACCTTCCTGCAGGTTACGGCTTCAACGTTGTAGCCGTTGACGAAAACGGAAATACACTTACAACTCAGGACGTTGCAAATGAGGGTATCCTCGTCAACGCAAACGGCGCAAAGACAGTTTCTCTTACTCTTTCTCTTGTTGAAGAAGAGGAAACATGGGGTCTCAGAAGCATCACGGGCGCAATCGGAAAATAAATGAAAGGGGGTTGGTGTTGCAATGAAAAAGCATTCAGGTTTTATTAAAAACATAATAATGGTTGTGGCATCAGCCCTTACTCTTGTTGCAGTTTCTTTTGCATGGTTTACAAACAACTTTGAAACAAACCTTGACGAGTATAAGGCTGTCGTCAGCGGTGATGTGCTTAAGGTTGATTTTTACCAGGCGGACGAAAGCGGAGCGTATCAGCCGCTTGCAGGCGATATCGAGCTTAACGAATTTGTTCCCGGAAATTACAACAAATATAAATTCCTCGTAACAACCAAGACAGCTGATAAGCTGAAGATGAGTTTCAATATTGCTAATTTACCTGAAGATATTCCGCAGGAACTCAGCGAATCGGTTTGCATCAAATATTCGGTGTATTCAACTACAAAAAAAACTCTTGCAGACGGAACTGTTTCCTATACGGATAAAACAATGATTGCCCAGTCTGAGCAGTATGTGCCGTTGGCCGATCTTTCCGAAGGAACAATTTTCTCGTCTCTTTCTCTTGAGGAGTATCAGAAAAAGTCAGGAGATGTTTTCGCTATTTATTACGAAATCGGCCTTTCGGAGAACGCTCCCGCATCAGTAAGCGGTCTTGAATCTTCCCTTGGAAGTATTCAGATAAATGCACAGCGCATCAGTTAAAATATGAAAAAAGTTAAAAATATTTTAGGTCGCGTTTTTACAGTTTTTTCAGCGATACTTTTTGTTTTCGGTCTGGTTATTTTTGTCTGCGTTCTTAATGCATCGGCAGGAAAGGTGCCAAGCGTTTTCGGCTTCAGCCTCCTCCAGGTGCAGACAGGAAGTATGGTTCCCGAGTACGAAATCGGAACGGTTGTCGTGACAAAAAAAGTTGACGCCCGTGAGCTTAAGGTCGGCGATGTTATAAGCTTTTATTCTATGGATCAGGATATCGCAGGAAAGGTAAATACGCACCGAATTGTTGAAATTGAACACGGCGGTGACGACAACGCACCGTATTTCACAACGAAGGGCGACCATAATAAAGAAATAGACAAGCAGAAGGTCTGGCCTGCTCAGCTCGTCGGAAAGGTTGTCTATAACCTTGGCACTGTAAGCGGATCGGTAATCGGAGTTTTCCGCAATCCGAATGTTATTTTCTTTGTCATTGTCCTCCCGCTGATTTTTATTACCTTCGGCGAAGCCGTTAATCTTGTCAGCATGATTGCTGAAAGTAAATTTCAGAAAAAGGAAGATAGAGATGGCAAGCCCGAAGAAAAAAATTAGTGCAATGCTGACAGCGTTCGTTCTGCTGTTTTCGCTCGTTGCAATCGGCATTGTGTGGTTTCCCTCCGTTCTCGGATATAAATCCTACGCAATCGAAACGGGAAGTATGGCACCGACCATTCCGCAGGGAAGTATGGTTTATGTTAAGCCGTGCAATAATTTCGAAGATTATGAAGTGAACGATATCGTCACTTTTACAGATAAAGTAAAGAAACAAAGCTTCACCCACAGAATCGTTTCAATCAATGAGGCTGAATATGAATTCACGACCAAGGGTGACGCGAATGAAATTGAAGACCTTGAACCGACGTCGGCTTCGTTGGCTGTCGGAAAGGTGCAAATGGCAATCCCTCTGCTCGGTTATGTTGCTTCCGCACTGAAGCATACGGCGGTGAAAATCATAATCGCTGTTTTTTATCTCGGCTGGGCAGCAATTGAGATAGAATTATTTTTAACGGAAAGGAAGAGAAGACATGGTTAAAAGAATAATATTGTTTGTAGCTTCCTTGGCTGTTGTGATTGGACTTATGACATCAAGCAGTTCGTTTGCGTGGTTCGCTTCGACGATACAGCGTAACCAGAGCATCTCAGTTTCCGTTGTAAGCAACGTTTTTTCGGCAAGCGTTTCCGACCTTATTTCCCCTGAAAACACGATTATTATGCAGGGCGACAACCTCATAAACCTTGACGGAAATTCAGCAAATCTCCAGATTGAAAACCATTCAACAACGGACACCCAGGTCCGTGTTTCGATCGAATACACAAGCTACCGCTCGGGCAGTCCACGCCAGGTAGTCTACTCCGCAAGTGAGGAAGACGATATCATCGTTGAGTTTGCTTCCGATGCGTGGGCGAAGGACGTCAATGTTGGCGGCGTAACTTATTTCTACTATGTAGGAAATGCTTACGGCTCAGAGACGATTTCGGATATCGATTCATTGCCTGCAATTTCCGCACAGGTCGGAAAGATTCCCGTAATTTCAAAAATTGCTTATAAAGACGATATTTCATACAACTACTCGGGCAAAAAGATTAACGTTAAGGTTTCTTTTGAATCCAAGCAGGCTGAAAATGTAACGTGGTCTTCAATCGACAGTTACGACGTTTCGGGTGTCGGCAAATAAGGAGCGCTGAAAAGTGAAAATCCGTTTCAGAAATGTTTTGTTCAATTTTCTTGCAATCCTGACGGTTATTGCCGTTGCTTTTGTCGGCTTCAATCTTATCTCGGGCGCAAAGGGCTATGCCGTAACAAGTGACAGTATGGCGCAGGAGCTTGTGCGCGGAGACATTGTTTTCGTAAAGGAAGTCAGCTTCGACGAGCTTCAGGTCGGCGATGTCATAACGGTGAAGTCAACGAACGGAAAGTACCACTTTACGCACCGCATTGTCGAAATTGATCTTCAGAACCGCATGGTTACTACCCGTGGCGATGCAAACAATTCGGACGATCCGATGCCGAGTGAGGAAGAGAGAATCGTCGGTAAAATGTGGTACAGCGTGCCGCTTCTCGGCTACCTTTCAATCTTTTTCTTAAACTTTTCACGTGCAACGGGATTGATTATCCTTGCAACGGTTGCTGTGGCGCTTGTTGCAATCAACTCCGTTCTCGTAAGAATAAAATCCAAAAAAAAGCGAGGTGACAGCGATGAGTAAAATCAGAAAAATATCTGCCGTGCTAATGGCGCTTGTTCTTGTGATGTGCACAGGATATTTTTCGTTGATGTCAACAACATCTGCCTGGTTTTATAACAGCGGCGTGGTTGACAGCGGAGACAGCTTTGTTTTCGGTGACTTGTCGGTGGATACCTCTTTCAAAACAAAGTCAGAAATAGTTTTTGACGGCGCAACAAAGTTTGCGGACAAGGACGAAGTCCTTTTTGATAAGGTTGTAAGAGTCGAAGAAATAACAGTTTTCAATTCTGGTACAGTCCCCGCAAGAATTTATGCAGATGCTGTCAACAACGGTGAAGGCAAAGGCTTCCGCTGGTTCTTCTTCTCGGATATTACGGCGGTTGACGGCAGCGTAAAGAAGACGATTGAAGCTTCTCTTCCTGAGCTGACGGACGAAGCACTTAATGCTTACAACGTTGGTGCTGACGGAAACAGCGGACATTACATTCTCCTTAATCCGGGCGAAATCACAACGGTGAAAATCGCTTCGTGGATTGAGTACGATGAAGTAAAGGATGAACTCAAGGGCTCAGCAACGCTTGATTCGTACGACATTGAATTTACACTGATTACAACGCAGGACGTTGACGGTGCGGCAGAAAGATAAAAAGCGAGGTGACAGGGATGTTGCATAAACTTAATAAAAGGGCAGTTGTAATAATCGTTGCAATTGTTGCGCTTATTGCTGTTGTCGGCTCTTCTTTGGCTTGGTTTGTAACACGCAGATCCTTGTTCCAGAATTTCAGCCTCAGCTCTTTTGAATACGGCGCAGAAGTTTACTTCCTTGACGACGATAAAGAAGTCAATGCAGATGAGTATAAGGATGAAAAAGGTCTTTATATTCTCAGCACAGATAAAAACGATGTGAATTACATCGGCAACCTCCGCGCAAAGATTAATCACAGCGGAGCAAAGGCTTGTGTCCGCGTTACGATGAACCACCAGTGGACGCTCGCTGACGGAACAGTTGCGCAGAATACGGTTGCGCTTCCTTATAAGTTTGCAAAGGGTTGGTATGATAACCGCGACGTAGACTATTCTGTTTACTATGCAAGCGAGGATATGTCCGGCGAAGCATCGTTCAATTCGGCTGATTTCATTACGGGCTTTGACGAAAAAGCTTTTGACACCTCGGCGATTGTTGACGGTGTAACTCTTAAGGTTCTCGTTCAGGTGGATGCAGTTCAGGTTAACCGTTATCCGCAGATGTGGGACATCGAAAAATTTCCTTGGGAATAAGGGAAGTTGATTTTTATGGCAAATAAGAAAGCAAAGCCTGCGGCAGGTAAGTCTGTCGCAGGCACAACTAATTCAGGGAAGAATAATCCCGATAAGGCAAAAAAGCAGATCGAAAAGCAGAAGGCCGAAGCCGCAAAACAGGCACAGCGCGTGCAGGAAGAAAGGCTTAAGGCTGAGCGTGAGCGCGCAAAAAAGAGTGAAGATATCCGCAAGCGCCGCGAAAAGCAGAAAGCCTTAGCCGAAAAGAATGAGAAGAAAATTCTCGACAAGGAAAAACGTCAGAGTCAGTGGAAAAACGTCCTTTCTCTTCTGAAAAAAATCTGGGAAAAGGTCAGCTACTATACAAGCAAAGAATTCCTCAGTTCGTTCAATTACACAAGGATAATCCTCTTTGTGATTCTGCCGATTGTTATACTTGTGTTCGTGATATCGTTCCTTGTTCAGGCAACGGTGTTTAATGTTCCAACAGAAATAAGGAACTACGAATTCAACGGCAGAGTTGAAAGTCACGTCGTCGCAAAAGAGTCCACGTTCAATTCGCAGCAGCAGAGCGTGTTCATCGAAACTCTTGATGCCCACGGCAGCAGAAAGTTTGATTTTTATATCAACTCTTCAATCCCTGTCGGCGATAACGGAGAAATCAGCGAACTCTGCTTCGGCAATCCGAACGAAGAGGACTACGTTCTTGTCGCAACGGTTTTTGATTCAGACGGAGAGGTGCTTTACCGTTCGCTCGGAATCGAAAGTGAAAGAGAAATCAACGAAGTAAAACTTTTTAAAGAAGTTGCTTACGGTACGCACAAGGTCAAGGTTGCCGTCAATGCGTACGACAGCGAAACAAACGAAAAAATCGGAACAAAATATGCTCGCATTAAGCTGAGCGTCGGTGTTGATGAAGATGTCAGATAAAAAACCAAAACTGAAAATCGGAATAATAGTCGCAGTCTCGGTTTTTGCGATTGTCGTGTCGGTATTGGCACTGACACAGGCTGTGCCGACAATTCGGTTGGCACTGTCGGAAGGCGGCGAGGTCATCGACGGAGTTCTGCCCGATGTTGACGAAAGTCTCCATATCAAGGAAGTGCCCGAAGGCGAAATCCGTTACCTTATCAATAAGAAAATGCTTTTCGAAAGCCCGTATTCTCTCGGTGACGTGATGCTTGAAAACCCTGAAAGTTGTGCGTACGATCTGCAGTTTGTTATCTACAACGCGCAGGGCGAAATGCTTTACACTTCCCCGATGATTAAACCGGGTCAGTGCCTTGAAAAAGACAAGCTTTCGTCAGTCGTCAAAAAGGGCGAATATAAATGCTCATATTCCGCCCAGGCTTACAGAGGCGGTGAGCTTCAGGGCGAAGTAAACGGAGTTGTAACGGTTACGGTAAAATAAAAGGAACCCGGATTTTGCTGACGCCACATAAGGCAGTAATTTTAAAATACTAATTTATGGACGTTGCAAGGAAAGCAAATTAGAGAGAAGTTTCGGCTTCTCTCTTTTTCTTATATTTGCACATTCGACAAAGTCTCTTTAATTCTGTACAAT
>JAGAKF010000069.1 GCA_017625835.1 Clostridia bacterium | reverse complement strand
GAGCTTGACCGAATGACTTACGGCATTTCCGTCCAGAGAAACAAACTGGAAAAGTTCCTGGGCGTGCTCCCTGGGCAATTCGGGGAAAGTTTCTTCGTTGAGTCTGTCAACAAGGCAACCGGTATGAACTTCACTCATTCTTCTGAAATCGTGAAGTATTGTTCCGATTTGGAAGCAGGAATTGAAGCAGCCAATACAAAAATCAAAAAACAAGAACTCGTAAAATAAAAAAACAGCAGGGGTAGCTAATCCCTGCTGTTCCTTTGTTTTTCGGAATAAAATGCCTTGCAACCACATTTTATTCTTCGTTGCTAAATTCCTCGAATTTATGCATTAAGAATTGTTCTCTGCCTTTTTTGCCTCTGTGAGCTATTTTTGGCAGCACCATAATAGCACCAGTTCTTGTTGCTATCAGTTTCTTTTCCCTAAGAAGCCTTAGTGCATCAGATACTGTCTTTGTACTTACATCACATTTTTGAGCGAGTTCTCTGTTTGTTATAATCAATGTGTTGTCACTTGATTTGTGTTCAACTATGTATTTAAACACTTTGTATTTCTGACCGCCAAGCTGGTCAAAAACATCAAACAGATAAGCCAAATAAGTGATTTCAAAGCCGTTTCTATCAACCTTGGTTAAACTTGCATCTGCTACAAAAGGGTCTCCTACAAGCTCAATTTCGCCCGTTTTGGAGAGTTTTTCAAGGTCTACCTGCACATATGCTTCTTTCCCTTGATATAAGGTTTTGGTTTCCTTTTTGTGTAATGGCATTTATTTCCTCCTTTCTATGTTGTTGTAATCATTTTATCACATCAAAAGTAATAATACAACTACAAATATTACTTTTTGTAGTAATAAAATTACTACATATCACGTAGAAAATTACTACAAGGTAAGTAGAAAACTACTACAAAGAAAAGTAGAAAAAACCAAGTAATATCAAGGAAAATCAAGCTTTTTTAATTTTATTTCTCTATTCTTATTACTATATGCGGTGCATACAGTAATAAGTTGGGACTGCCGTCCCAAACCCTGCCAAGCAATAAGTTATCTGTCTTAACTACCGTTTCTCTGGCTTCGCTGTCAAGGGACTTTCGCGGCATATCCTCGCAGCGAGCTGCTGCGGTATTCCACGTTCCCTATGACACCTTGCCCTGCTGATTGTTCGCAGGCTGCGCCGACGGAACAAGGAGCTGAAAGCTCCCCGTCCGTCTGCTTCACCAGCTTACATCAGCAGCCGTTCCACTGTTCTGCAGAAAACTTCAGTGTGCCTCTGGGCTCTGCCCAGACCCGCTCTCGGCGAGGCCGCCTCTGGAACAAGGGAGCTTCGCCGTATCAAGCAATTCGACATTTTTCGACACGATTCGACATTTTTCGACAAATGTCTGGGAGCGGGACTGCAATCAAGGGGGCAGGCTTGCCGGTGGAGATTTGCGACAGCAAATACAACCGCTTGCCCCTTGATGAAAGGACACGGAACACGCTCTCGAAACAGAGGAAAGGGACACCCCTTTCCTCTCGAGCCCCACGGCGGCGAGTGGAAAGGTTTGGGCGGGTGCAGGTGCCCTTTTCAAAGGGCAGCCTGCTGGGGAGCAGCCGCAGCTGCGGGGCAACGCCCCAACCCCCTCGGAGAGCAAGTTTCCATTTTGTCAAAAATGGTATAACTTGCTACACCATTTTAAAATGGTATTTACAGCCAATTTAATTGGCTGTATAATAGCATTGATTAAAGGTGTAAAGGTGGTGCTGTGATGGCTCATATGATGAAACATACCAAAGCGAGCTGCGGTCATATGTTTGCACATTATGACAGAAAAGCAGACAACATAAGCAACGAGAATGTGGACAGAACGAGGACACATCTGAATTACAATCTCGCCACCCATCAGACGATGGATCAGGGCGAGTTCGTAAGGCAGAGGTGTTCCGAAGTCCGCTGCCAAAATCGTAAAGATGTCAATGTTATGGTTTCGTGGGTTATCACAGCTCCGAAAGACCTTCCAGAAGCTGAACACAAAGCGTTCTTTCAGTCCTGCTATGATTTCTGTAAAAAGAGGTATGGACTTGAAAATGTGGTTTCGTCCTACGTTCACATGGACGAAATCACTCCGCATATGCATTTTGCATTTGTTCCGGTGAAACTCACCTTTAAAGAGGATAAGAAAAACCCAGACATATCCACCGAAGTGAAAAAGGTATCTGCGAAAGAGGTTGTGAACCGAAACGATTTGCAGACCTTTCACGAGAGCTTGCAGCGTTATGTTTCGAAAGAGCTTGGACACGAGGTTTCAATACTTAACGAAGCAACAAAAGAGGGAAATAAGAGCATATCCGAACTGAAAAGGCAGAGTGCAGCCGAGCGTTTACAGGAAGCAACCGAAAAAGCGTCCAGAATCGTTTCTGAGGCACAGAAAGAAGCTGAGGATATCGAAGTATCTGTGAATACATTAAAGACCGAAAAAACCGCCTTGCAGGACGATATACAGGCATTGCAGACAGAGAAAGAGCAGCTGACATCTGCTGAAGTCGAAGCAATCAAGGCTGAAAAAACTGTGTTCGGCGGTTTGAAAGGTGTTTCACACAAAGAATTCGAGGCAGTCAGAAGAACAGCTGCTGTAGTTGACCAAGCAAAAGCTGCACAAGAAGCAGCAGAAGCACAAGCAAAGGCTGCAAAGGAAGCAGCTGCGAAAGCACAAGCTGAAGCAGATCTGCGAGTGCAGCAGGCTTATGCGGACGCAAACCGACAGCTTGATGAGCTTCGCAGGCAAGACCAGATGGAGCTTGAAAAAGAAAAAAGAAACCTGCCGTCGATGAAAGACTATGAAGAAAGAATAGCCTTGAAAAAAGAAGTTCAGGAACTCCAGAGAGAGCTTGACCGAATGACTTACGGCATTTCCGTCCAGAGAAACAAACTGGAAAAGTTCCTGGGCGTGCTCCCTGGGCAATTCGGGGAAAGTTTCTTCGTTGAGTCTGTCAACAAGGCAACCGGTATGAACTTCACTCATTCT
>JAGAKF010000068.1 GCA_017625835.1 Clostridia bacterium | reverse complement strand
GGAAGATTCTCAGTGTGAAACATATTCCCCGGAATTGGGCGGTATGATTTGTTATCACGTACCCACAGCGGACGCAAACGTATTTGAATCTTAATTTCCGTAAGCCGTGTCGTTACCTTATGGCACGGCTTTTCGGTTTTTGCTAGGTTAGTAGCTTCATACATCAGTTTTTCTGACAGCGAGGTGGTTTTAAAAGATGATGTTGATAAGTAAATATCGTTTTTGCAATTGTTGCATTGAGTTGAAAACTGAAAAGCCCCTCGCGGAGGAACTTTATTTTTCTCGTTTCCGTGTTGACAGTGACGAGGAGAGCACACTATCCTTTAATATAATAAAAACAGATGCTCTGCCTCCCAAAAGTGGCAAGGAGATACATTCGAACTCCCGAAGAAGTGTTTATACCGACGGGAAGACGACGCAATACTATACGGCGTATTTCGATACAAAACTGATGCAGTATGCCGATTATGCCTGCAGGACAGATGATAAGCTTTATATAGCGGAAAAACACGGTGATGGTGAAATGGCGGTGTTCGATGCTCTTGATATCCCGTCGATTCTTCTCGAAAACGGAGCGGGTATTCTGCATTGCTCTTACGTGGATACGGGGAACGGAGCTGTTTTGTTTACGGGGGTCAAGCAGGTGGGCAAATCCACTCAGGCGGCACTCTGGGAAAAATACAGAGGAACAGATACCGTAAACGGCGACCGAGCAGGAATTACTATTGAAGACGGAAAGATTTTTGCTAACGGTGTTCCTTTCTGCGGTACGTCCGATATATGTAAAAATAAGAAGGTGCCTGTAAAGGCGATTGTCTGCCTTTCAAAAAGCACCGAAAACAAAATTGAAAAGTTGTCTACCTTAAATGCCTTTATGGCACTAATTAATAATTTCAGTTATAACTTATGGGACAGTGAATCGGTTGATGCAATCACAGCGATTGTAAAAGGCATTGTAGAATCAGCGCCGGTTTACTCGTATTCCTGCTGCAAGGACGAAACCGCGGTTGATTTTCTTGAAAAAGAACTGTTCCGAATATAATGAGCTATGTGAGGTGATATATGATGGAAAAAAAGCCTGTTACAATAAACCCCGTACCTGAAGAACCGTTGATTTCCTCGTATCTGCATAACAGGGCGAGGGAAATGGGAATCCCACTTTCAGGAACCTTTGAAATTACAGGAAGATGCAATTTCAACTGTAAGATGTGCTACGTGCACAATTCTATGTGTAATCATCAGAAATCAGAAGAAATGTCTGCAGAATGGTGGATTGAAACAGGAAGAAAAGCTGTTGACAGTGGCATGGTATTTCTTCTTATTACGGGTGGTGAACCTCTTTTAAGAGACGATTTCCCTGAAATATATAAAGCACTTCACGAAATGGGACTTGTTGTGTCCCTGAATACAAACGGATATCTGCTTACTGATAAAATCAGGAAACTGTTCTTCGAATATCCACCTAACCGTATCAATGTTTCACTCTATGGCTCAGATAATGATGCATATGAAAAGTTTACGGGAGTCAGGGCTTTCGATACTATTATTGCTAACATAAATGTTATGCGTGAAGCGGGTATTGATGTGCGCTTTAACTGCAGTATCACTCAAGACAACTGTGACGATATTAAAAATATCTACAAGGTCGCGAGCGACCTCGGTTTGCACATAAAGTCGACCTCATATATGTATCCCCAAACAAGACTGAAAGGAATATATGGAGAAAATGACAGCAGACTTTCTCCGCTTGAAGCGGCAAGATGCCGTGTGGACTGGTCGCTTATGAGATATTCTCAGGATGATTTTGTTTCCAGAGCTAAAGGAATGCAAATGAAAATTGATGAATTTCTTGAATCTCCACGCGAGTGTGCAGAGGAAAATGGCATACGTTGCAGGGCGGGAAGAAGCAGCTTCTGGCTTAATAAGAATGGCGAAATGTCTGTCTGCGGAATGTTTGATAAATCCTTTGACGTAAAAACTCTCGGCTTTACTGAAGCCTGGAACAGGGTAAGGACCCATGCAGCTGAAATAAGACTTCCGGCAGAATGCTTAACCTGTCCGTTCCGTCATATCTGCAATGTCTGCGCAGCTGTGTGCTATACGGAAACCGGGGATTTCGGCAAGGTTCCTGAATATGTATGCGCTTTTAGTCGCGAGACCGCAAGACTGACGCAAATCGAACTTGAGAGACTTATGAAAAATAAATAATAAAAAGAAGGTTATTTTAAACTGCCCCGATTTGTGTTATCCGCACAAATCGGGGCAGTTCAAATCAAAGAGGAACTGATTGTTTGCAATTGATTTTAATAAACAGATGATGTATAATAGCATCGCATAGAAATTGAGGGAGTTGCTTATGTCCAGGAAACTGTTTTGCGAGATTTCGCCGTTGGCTTACAAATTTTCAACGTTAAAGTGCCGAACCGTCAGAAGTATGCAGAATTTGTTTATCAGCCGTAGTTTTTCAAAAAGTAAACAGGAAGAGCTGTTACCAGTTGTTATTTATAAACACAATTCGCTCATAAGGCGCAAGCTCGGTAACACACAAATGGATCTCCAGGAAAATAAAGCCGTAAACCTGTCGTTGAGTGCACCTAAGGTTAACGGGGTTTTGATTCGTCCCGGCGAGACTTTTTCCTTTTGGGAGTTAGTAGGAAACGTAACTACGGCCAAAGGATATAAAGAAGGCGTAACGATCACTAAAGGTGAGGCGAAAGCGGGTGTCGGAGGCGGCTTGTGTCAATTTACAAATCTTATTCATTGGATGGTTTTACATACACCTTTGACGATTGTTGAACATCACCACCATGATCAGATTGATTTGTTTCCTGATTTTAACAGACAGGTACCGTTCGGGACAGGTACTTCGATTCTGTACAATTATCTCGACTACCGTTTTAAAAATGATTCAGATGTTACGTATCAATTGGTTACTTACGTTACGGATACACATCTGTGCGGTGAGCTTCGCGCTTCTGATAAATTACCAGTAAAGTATCACATAACAACTGAAAATGAACATTTTGTCCGTATTGATGATACTGTTTATCGAAGAGGTCAGGTGTACCGTACATGTATAGATAAAGCCACAGGTAATGAAATATCCCGTGAACTGATACGTGATAATAATGCCAGAGTTTTGTATGATGCAAGTCATCTTGTATAATTTTCGTAAAATAATACGAGAATGATTTGAGTCCGCATGTTAAAAAGCGGTATGCAGTGTTTTTACACTTATTGTCATCTAAGTAAAAACAGTTAAAATGAAGCAATAAGTTTCATTAACAATCATCGCAGGTTGAAGATTGGTTGTTAACTGAATTGAAGAAGTTGATGAAATATATATTTAACAACTTAAAAAAGATTTTATAAAAATGGAGGGGAAGTTTTGGTTGCAGTTAAGGAAACTGAAAATATAATAATGAACTCCAAAAGGTACGATTATCTTGATGTTGCAAAAGGACTCGGAATTTTGTTGGTCGTAATTGCGCATATTAATTATACCCCACCATTGCTTACGACTATTTATTCTTTCCATATGCCACTGTTCTTTTTCTTGTCAGGAATGGTTTTTAATCGCAGCAGGTATACAAATTTCCGCTCATTTATTAAAAGAAAGTTACAGACTCTCATATGTCCGTATATTTTGTTTTATGTGCTATCGATTTTGTATCGGTTTTGCGTTGATTTTTTATCTGATTCACAAAACATTGATTGGGGTAAATTCCTTAACCTTTTTTTACAGATGTTTTTATCTCAGGGGTCAGGAAATCTTCCCAATGCACCGCTGTGGTTTGTGCCTTGTCTTTTTGCGGTCGAGCTTGCTTATTTCGGGATATCAAAGCTTAAAAATTGGTTGATAATATGTGTATCAGTCTTGTTGACAGGTTTTGGGTGGTTTTTGGAATCAGATCTGATTGCTTTCGAGAATAATTTGTTACCCTGGAGTCTTGATTCGGCACTTTTTGCTGTTGGATTTTTTGCCTTGGGAAATTTAATGTTTAATACCATATGTAAAGCTGCAGAGAAAGCAAAAACTAATCGTTCCCACTTAGCCGGGTGTATATCGGTATTTTTACTTGCAGTAATTATGTTGGTTCCGCTGGCTTTATATAACGGAAAAGTGACTATGGGTTCAAAAGTATTGAACAACGGTTTTATATTTTATTTGACGGGGCTTTTAGGTGTATGTGCAATTCTTGCATTAAGTATTTTATTTGAGAAAAACGGATTTCTTAAATATTGCGGAAGAAATTCATTTCAAATTATGGCGGTTCATTATTTGATTCGTGATTTTATAATACTTTGTTGTCTTTATTTCGATATTCCGCTTTATGACAAAACTAACTTGATTCAGACTATATTGCCTATAATTATAAATATTTGTTTAAGCCTGTTGTGTGTTGCTTTGTATAATAAAGTGAAATTACTCTTAAAAACGGTTCGATAAAAGAAAACGGATAGATTGTTAAAAAAAGATAACCCAGACTTCGTTTGAAGTCTGGGTTTTTTGTCAGATTTATACTGAACGATACAAGCGTTATTTCAATCGGGTTTACGTATTTTAGATCTTATTGATCTTACCAACAGCAAACTGAAGAATAATGAGAGCATCAGAAGAGTTAACTTTGCCGTCTCTGTTTGTGTCAGCTGCGGTGAATGCATTACCATTCAATGCATAGCTGCCGACAGAATACTGTAAAATAAGAAGTGCGTCGGAAGAGTTGATCTGGCCGTCATTATTAACGTCACCGATTTTCATATCATGTCCGTTGCAAACCTTAAATTTAATTGAATTGCTGTCAGCGAAAGTCTTACCGTAAGAAGAGTTTGATTTGCTGCAGATTGTAAGGTTGGCAGTTGAACCGGCGAAAGCCTCTTGTTTGATGTCGATAAGATTTGAAGGAAGATGTACTGTAGTAAGTCCAGGGCAGTTTTTAAATGTTTCTGCGCCAATTGTTAAATCCTTGTTACCTTCAGCGAAAAGTACTTTTTCAAGCTTAGGACAGTTCTGGAAAACGCCATCATAAGAGGTGTTATGGTAGCCGAGGGATATTAAAGTGCTGGGGAGAGAAACAGTTTTCAGATTAGCACAGTTAGCAAATGCACTGTGATCAATTGTCGTAACACCTTCGGGGATTACAAGATCCTTAATGGCACAAGCAGTGAAAGCCCAAGGACCGATGTAATTTAAAGTTTTAGGTAAGGATACAGTTTAAAGTGAAGAACACGCAGCGAAAACACCTTGTTCAATAGTTTGGTTCGGTGTTGATGAACTTGATTTTTTCCACTCAAATGATTTTAACGATGTGCAACCGTTGAACGCGTCTCTGCGTATCGTTGTGTAGTTACCGGGGATACTTACTGTTTTCAATGACAGACATCCCATAAATACTTCTGATCCGATAACAGCTTCAGCAGAACCTTCTGAAAAAGTTACAGTCTGGAGTTTTTTACAATTCTGGAAGGTTCCGTCGTAAGACGTGTTATGGTATCCGATACTTGTCAATGTGCCGGGAAGAGAAACGCTTACGAGGTCGGCATTATTGGCAAAAACACCATGTTTAATTGCAACAACCGTATTGCCGTCGAGTTTTGATGGGATTGTAAGGTTGGAGTCAGTACCCGAATAGCCTGTGATTGTTGCGTTTGTACCGGACAATTCATATGTGAATTTGCCTGATGTAATTGCGGCTGCCTTGATTGAGAACAGTGATGAAAAATCAATTTCCGAAATTGAATCAATGGGGGAAACTGAAAGAACCATAACTGCAACCAATAAGAATGCCAGAATTTTCTTGAAAGATTTTTTTAAAATTTTCATCTCCTCTTTAAAAATCAATATAACATAATTTCTGAAGTTACATTAACAAGAATAATTTGCGGGACAATGATCCTGCTTATATTTTTGCGATTTCGCTTGCACACTTGCGACAGATTTTCTGACCGTTGAAATCCACAAGGTCGGTTGTATCGTGGCAGAAAATGCATGTGTCGGCATACTTTTTAAGGATAATTTCATTTCCTTTTGCGATGATTTCAACCTTGCTGTCTTCGCCCATCAGATCGAGTTCTTTACGGATTTCGATCGGAAGAACGATTCTGCCTGCAAGGTCAACGCTTCGCACAATTCCGACGTGTTTCATAAAATACATCTCCTTTTGCGAGATTAATGAACAGGATTTTTCAAATAATGTTCATTGTCAACAATATACCACTTTTTACCACATAGGTCAATGCTGATTGTTACAAAATAAGAAAAGTAAATTCAGTATAGTTTAGTGCATTATTACTTTTCTGAAAACGAAAGGGGAGGTTTCCTGTCGAAAAAAAGAAAAAGAGCAACCCGTAAAGGTTACTCTTTTTATGTAGCAATAATTATGCCATAAGACCTGATACCATTGCAATGATTTCGTCAAGGATTGCCTGGAAATCGATTGTTGCAAGGAAATCTGTGATTGTTGCGATGAGAGCCTCAAAATCAAAACCCTCAAGGAGTGCTGTAATCTGATCCATGATATTTCTCCTTTCCTAATAGTGATAGTGAAGACACTATCTTATTGCACATACATATTAACACTTTTATACAATATTGTCAATATGTCGAACAGAAAATTAGCAAAAAAATAAGCAGCCGATTACTCGACTGCTTAAGTTTTAACCAAGCATTCCGCCAATGAGACCGCCAAGAGACTCAAGAACTGAAGAGAAGTCAATCTGAACGATGAGGTCTGTGAGCTTGTTCATAACCACGTCAAGAATTGCGTCCCAATCGATGTTTTCAAAGAGTGCAGTAATCTGATCCATAACGAATCTCCTTTCAATATTAAGTGATATAATCACTTGATTTGGATATATTTTATCACCTTTGTATTTTTTTGTCAATAGATTAGTTATGTAATTTATGGCTGAACGGGTACGGGCTTATCCTGTTTTTCGTGTTCAAAGGAAAGAATGTTGTTTCTTGTGTAGTAATTGCAACGGATGTCAAAGGCTTTGCAGATTCCGTCAACGGGAACATAGAGCTGATCGCGGTGCATACGGACAACCTTATGATCCATTTTTATTTCGCCCCTGTCGGTAATAGCGATATCGCTTCCTTCGGTGAATTTTGCGCTGTGACGGTAAGCTTCTATGTATACCGTGCCTTTATCAAGCTCAACGTCAAATCCTGCATATCGGAAAAGTATCGCTGCAGGTACGCACCATACTCCGTCAACATTTTCGCACGGGGTTGTTCGCGCGCAAAGGCCGAGGTCAGCACCCTTGAACATCATTCTTGTCTCCTCATAAATCGGAGCGAGCGCAATAGGTTCAATGCAGTCATTTTCCTTGTCAATAACACATCTGTCTGCGATTCTTCCGTCTTCAAGGTAAGAGGTGAGGGTAAGCTTATTTTTATTAACGTGTGCTATTGCGTACATTGAAAGCTCTTCTTCATGCGGATACCATGCTGAATTCCAAAGCTTAGGAAGAGCAAGCATCCTTGACGGATTTCGGTTTCCGCTTCCAAGGTTGTAAAAAACTGTACCTTCGGACGGCTTGTCGTAAAGGTTTTCATTTCTTCTCGGATAGCTTCTTGAAAAACAATGCTCGTGTCCGCTGAACATTACGTCAAATTTTTCCATACCTTCCATCATCATCGGATAGGAGTCATCGCAGGAAAGGTCTGAGCCAGCATAGCAGATAGGGAAGTGATGAGAACCGAATTTCCAGGCTTTGTTACTTGCGTCTGTATCTCTGATCAGCCATTCATTAACGTCCTCAGGTCCGCTTATGCCGATAGCGGCAAAGTGAGCGTTACCGTAGTCAAATGAATAGTTTGCAGTCTTCCATTCTTCGGGACCGTTATAGGGATACGATCCGCGGAACTGATTTGAGAAAAATTCTGCTTTTTCACAGTAATACTTTCCCTCAAAGGTAAAGTAGTTTTCAAATCCCATATCGTCGTGGTTGCCCATGCTCATCATAAGCGGTATGTATTCCATAACGCCTTTGTAGCCTTCCAATGCGCCTGTCCACTGAATATCTGTCTGTCCGCAGTTTGTATTGTCGCCTGCGGTGAGGATGAAGCGAACGTCAGGGTGCTTTTTGAGTGTTTCTTTAAGAAAAGCATTGAATCCTGAATAGTCAGCAGGTGGGATAGGTCCGCCTGTCTGTATGTCGGAAAGGCAGATGAATTCAAATTCCTCGAGGTTCTCGGGGATGGTGGTGAAATTAAAGTTTTCACTTCTGTATTCGTCGTTGCCGACGTTGTATTCGTATTTTGTGTCGGGCTTAAGGTTATTCATATTTGCCCAGAAAATGTGGCTAGAGTCCATATCAGACTCAAAGTTTCCCTTTACGGCATCAAAACGCAACCAATCTGCAGTACCTTCCTCGCGACAAAGTGCATAACCAATGTCAATATCTGTGCAGGTGCGCCAGGTAACGTTCATTGAAGTTTCGGGGTTACCATTGATTGTAAGCATTATGTGATCGGGATTTTTCTGCGACCCTCTGAAGGATTTCCATTCTTCTCTGCTGATCATAAAAACACCTCTTTCTACCTGCTGATTGTAGCATAAAACGGTGCTGATTTCAACAAATTTTCTTGACTATATATCTATTATATATTAAAATATAAGGTTGTAAGAAGCTGTGGCTCGAATTTTTGCAAAACGGCAGTTTTTCTGCTTTTTTGCAAGAACTCGAACCATGGAAATTTGATCACAAGGACGGATAATATGACAAAAAGAGAAGCAATAAGAAATGTTGCAATTATCGCTCACGTTGACCACGGTAAAACAACATTGGTTGACGAAATGCTTAAGCAAAGCGGAATTTTCCGTGAAAATGAGCAGGTTCAGGACAGAGTTATGGACTCGAATGACCTTGAAAGAGAAAGAGGAATCACAATCCTTTCAAAGAATACGTCTGTTCATTATAAAGATACAAAAATCAACATAGTTGACACCCCGGGTCACGCTGATTTCGGCGGAGAAGTTGAACGAATTCTTATGATGGTTGACGGTGTTCTGCTTTTGGTAGACGCATTTGAAGGCTGTATGCCGCAGACACGTTTCGTTCTTAAAAAAGCCCTTAACCTCAAGAAAAAGGTTCTTGTTGTTGTAAACAAGATTGACCGACCGGGTGCAAGACCTGACGAGGTTATTGATGAAGTACTTGATTTGTTTATCGAGCTTGGTGCTGACGACGATCAGATCGAATTTCCCGTTGTATACGCATCTGCACGTGAGGGTTATTCTTCTCTTGACTCAGATGTAAGAGAAGGCGATATGCGCCCGTTGTTTGATTCAATTCTTGAGCACATCAAAGCGCCTGAAGGCGATATCGACGCACCGTTGCAGATTCTTTTCTCAAGCCTTGATTATGACGATTACATCGGCAGAATCGGCGTCGGCAGAGTTGAAAGAGGTAAAATCAAGCGTGGAGATAACGTTGTTCTCTGCAAGCAGGATGGCGAAACACAGAACGTTAAGATTTCAAGACTGTATCAGTTTGAAGGTCTCAGACGAGTTGAGGTTGACTCCGCAATGATGGGTGACATCGTCTGTGTTTCAGGTATCGTTGATCTTAACATCGGTGAAACAGCCTGCGACCCGAATTGCATTGAACCTCTTCCGTTTGTTAAAATTGACGAGCCTACAATTTCAATGAATTTCATTGTCAACGACAGTCCGTTTGCGGGCAGGGAAGGTAAGTTCGTTACATCAAGAAATATCTGTGACCGTCTCTTCAAAGAGGTTGAGACCAACGTAAGTATGCGCGTCGAAGAGACTGATACAACAGACACATTCAAGGTGTCGGGCAGAGGCGAACTCCACCTTTCAATCCTCATTGAAACAATGCGCCGTCAGGGATATGAATTCCAGGTTTCGCGTCCCGAGGTTATTTATAAAACAATTAACGGTGAACTCTGCGAGCCGATGGAGCTTCTTATTGTTGAAGTACCCGAGCAGTATGTCGGTGCAGTTATCGAAAAGCTTGGTTCACGTAAGGGTGAGCTCGAAAATATGGGTTCAAGAGACGGCGGAGCAACGCACCTTGAATTCAAAATTCCTTCAAGAGGTCTCATAGGATACCGTTCAGAGTTTATGACAGACACCAACGGTAACGGTATTATGAACCAGCTCTTTGCGGGATATGAACCGTATAAGGGTGATATGCAGACCCGTGAACGCGGTTCAATCGTTGTTCACGAAACGGGCACAAGCACAGGCTACGGACTTTTCAACACTCAGGACAGAGGTCATCTTTTCATTGGACCTGGTATTGAAGTGTATGAGGGTATGATAGTAGGCGAATGTTCAAGAAATGAAGACGTTGTTTGTAACGTCTGCAAGAAAAAGCAGATGACAAATACCCGTGCGGCCGGCAGTGACGATGCTCTTCGCCTCGTTCCTCCGACGACGCTCAGCCTTGAACAGTCAATGGAATTCATCAAGGACGATGAACTCCTTGAGGTAACACCGCAGTCACTCAGACTTCGTAAGCGCGTGCTTTCGAAAGAACTCAGAATGAAACAGATGTTCAGAAAGAAATAAGGAGAGTTTACTATGACTAAGAAAATTTTATCAGTTGTTTTGTGTTTTGTAATGCTTCTTGCAACGGCAATTCCTGCTTTTGCGACAGAAGCAAAGAATCTTCCGTACGAAAACAGCAATTTCTTTACCTACGGCGATTACGAGCTTCACTACCGCGTAGTTGAGCACGAAGGAATGTACAAAGGAAGAATTATGTTTATCCACGGTTTCGGTCAGTCAAGCTTTTCGTGGGAAAATATGGCTGCTGAAATGAGCGCAAAGGGCTACGATTGCTACTGCGTGGATCTTCCGAATTTCGGTTACAGCACGAGAGAAACTGCAGATATGGAGCTTCTTGACCGTGAACTCCTTGTTGAAAAGCTTATGCTCAGCATTGCTCCTGAGAAAACATGGATCCTTGCAGGCCACTCAATGGGCGGCGCCGTTGCAATTAACGTTGCGCAGAACGTTGACGTGCAGAAGCTTATGCTTTTCTGTGCAGCTCCTGTTGCCAATATGGGCGATATGTCGGGTATGACATCTTCACCGCTTATGGTCGGAATGGTTGATTTTGTTTTTAAATATCTTACAAAAGTTGATCTCATTATGAAAATCGTTGTTCTTATGGCAACGGCAAACTTTGAGTATACAAAGAATTACAACCTCGAGGCTGTAACGGCTCCGTTACAGCTCGACGGTACAGCAGAGGGTCTATGCACGCTTATGGGACACCAGAAGCCGACAGACCTTGAAGGTGCTGCAAATATTGACTGTCCTGTTCTTATCGTCAACGCTGAGAAGGATATGATTATCAGCGATTCAATGAAACAGCAGATTGCTGATGCTTTCCCGGGTGCTGAGCACTATCTTGTTGCGGGCGGCGGACATATCTGCATTGAGGACAGAGCAGAAGAGCTTGCAGGTGTTGCATACGAATTCCTTAATAAATAATCATTAAATGGTGATTTTATGACCAATGAAAAACTGAATAAAGGCTGTGCGGTTGCGCTCGGCAATTTTGACGGTATTCATGTCGGTCATGTTGCTGTGATTGAAAAAACGGTCGAGGTTGCGGGTGATGAACTCAGAGCAGCCGTAATGCTGTTCGACGAGCACAGCGTAAAAGTTATTACGGGAGAAGCGCCGCCGAAGCTTATTACTGACGAAGAAAGAGCCAAAGTTTTGAAAAGCAAGGGCATTGAAGCGGTAACGGTCAGCTTTTCGCAGATAAAGGAGCTCTCTCCTGAAGATTTTGTTGATGAAATACTTATAAAAAAGCTCGGCGCGAAGATTGTTCTTTGCGGTTTTAATTACCGATTTGGCAATAAAGCCAAAGGTGATGCGAAACTTTTGGAGAAAATATGCATCGAAAAAGGCATAAAATGTGTTATAATAGATGAGATAGAAAACGGCGGTTTTGCAGTCAGTTCAACGGCAATTCGTAATGCTGTTGAGCACGGTGATATTGAGACTGCGAACAGTATGCTCGGGCGCAAATTCGGTTATTGCACGGAAGTTATCGACGGGGATAAACGCGGCCGCACATGGGGTTTCCCGACGATTAATCAGAAAATTCCAGAAGGACTGGTCGTTCCTGCTTTCGGTGTGTATGAATCGGAGGTAACGGCTGACGGCGTCAGGTATAAGGGCGTTACAAATATCGGATCGAGACCTACCGTGGGCACTGAAAAAATCCTGAGTGAAACGCATATTCTAGGTTTTGACGGTGATCTTTACGGTAAAAGAGTTGATGTAAGACTTGTTCGTTTTATTCGTCAGGAGCAGAAATTCGGTTCTTTTGATGAACTGATTCTGCAGATTAAATCGGATGTATTGTCTGTGGAAGGTGGCGTGTAAGGCTTATGTATAACAGTTGGGAAGAACTTAAATGCGAGTGTTCGTCGTGCCAGAAATGTCCTTTGGGGGCAACGCGAACGAATCTTGTTTTCGGTGTAGGCAATGAAAAAGCCGAAGTCCTGTTTATCGGCGAAGGTCCCGGTGAACAGGAGGACCTTAAGGGGGAACCTTTTGTCGGCCGCAGCGGTCAGCTTCTTGATAAGTATATGGATGCGATCGGGCTCAGCCGAAACACGAATATTTACATTGCGAATATGGTTAAATGCCGACCGCCTCACAATCGCGACCCTCAACAGGACGAGCAGGAGGCTTGCCTTGGTTGGCTGAGGGAACAGGTAAGGTTGATGAAGCCGAAAATCATCGTCTGTGTCGGAAGAATTGCGGCGCAGAAGCTTATCGGTGACGACTTCAAAGTGACCAAACAGCACGGCGAATTCATCGAGAAAAACGGGGTGCTTATGATGGGAACATTCCATCCTGCAGCGCTTTTGCGAAACCCCAACAACAAGCCTCAGGCGCTTGAGGATTTCCTTAAGCTCAGAGATAAAATCAAAGAAGTATGTACGCATACTTACTAAAAACGGAGGTAGACTTATGAAAAAATTTATTTCAGTAATGCTTTGCGTCATAATGCTTGCAGCTACTCTTTGCTTTGGCGTTTCCGCAGAGAAGGATTTTAGCAAGCTTCAGTTCAATGATGACGGCAACTTCAGAATTATGCAGGTTGCAGACCTTCAGGATAATATGACTCTTAACGGTGCTGTAAAAGCGTTCCTTAAGGAAGCTCTTATTCAGGAGCAGCCCGACCTTGTAGTTCTTACAGGTGACAATATTTCAGGCGGCTCATGCCGTACAGATATGCTTAAGAGCTGGGATAAGAGAAACTGCGAAAAAGCTATCGGCGAGTTTATGGATATTTTTGAGGAGTATGGTGTGCCCGTTGCTATGGTTTTTGGTAACCACGACGACGAGAATATGCTCTCAAAAGAAGAGCTTTTCGATATCTATGAAGAGTATGACTGCTTCATCGGTGTTGACGAAGGCGACGCACTCTACGGTTGCGGTACATACAATCTTCCGATCTATGCTTCGGACGACAGCGAAAAGATGGCTTATAACCTTTGGATGATCGACTCAAACACATACGACGAAGAACTCGGCGGTTATGATTACGTTCACGACGATCAGGTTGAGTGGTATGTAAATAAGTCAAATGAGCTTAAGGCAGCAAACGGCGGCAAGCCTGTTCCTTCAATGATGTTCCAGCATATCATCGTTAAGGAAATTTTTGATCTCATCGAGTCAGGTGAGAACATTGAAGGCTCATTGCTCCATCAGGACGGCAGAGATTATGTTTTCAAAGAGGGCGTTCTCAAGGCAGGTTACCTCAAAGAGTATCCTTGTCCTGCAACACGCCAGGGTAAGCAGTTCCCCGCAGTACAGGCTCAGGGCGACGTTGTAGCGATGTTCTTCGGCCACGACCATAACAATACTTTTGAAGTCGCTTACGGAGATATTGACCTTGTTGCAACACCGGGTATGACATTCAACAGCTACAGTAACGAAGACAGAGGTGTCAGAATTATCAACATCAATGAGGACGATACTTCAACATACGAAACACATCTTGTTCAGTTCCAGGATTACTTTGCGGACAGCAAGATCGCAATGGCAAACTACAATATGTTCGCTGAAGAGCTTCCTCTTTGGGAGAGAATCAAAGCTGGTATACTCTTCGTTCTTGTTTTCCCGATCAAGGCTGTTTTCGGTTATGCATTTTAATTTGAGGTGAAGGGATTATGCTTCTGCTTTTAACAGGCACAATCGATCCGTCAGTATTTAACAACACAAATGTAAAGATTACCGCAGCACAGGAAAGACTTGAACAATATGTTGATTCAATAAAGAAATATATTGATACCGGGATTTTTGAAAATGTAGTGTTTGTTGAGAATTCAGGTGCAGAGTTTCCGCTGCCCGAAATTCAGAAATATGCGCAACAGAAAAAACAGAAATTCGAGCTTGTTCAGATCAGTACGGATGTTACAAAAACAATAGAGCTTGGCAAGTCGTACGGTGAGGCAGATTGCATTGAGCAGGGGCTTATGCTCAGCGAGCTTGCCAAGGAAGAAGAGTATTTTGTAAAGTGTACAGGCAGAGTTTTTGTAAGAAATATCGACAAGCTCTGTGGCAAGAAGCAGTGTGTAAACAAATTCCTTTTCCGGGATGATATGGACTGGTGCTACACTCTTATTTTCCAGATGAATATTCAGGAGTACAAAGATCATTTCTTCAGAGCAAAGCAGATATGTGACGAAAGGGTCGGAATTGATATTGAAAAAGCTTTCTATAAAATTATTATGGAAGATAATATCAGATTCAAAAGCTTTCGATCTTATCCGAATGTTGACGGTGTTTGTGGCACGACAGGAACAATGTACAACGAAAAGTATGTAATGAAAAACTTTTTCACAAAGCTTGGTCTGTTCAGTCACAACCCGTTCAATAAATTCATTTATAAAACCTGTGCTCCGACTTTCTTAAAATTAAGAGCAAAACTTAAAAAATAAACAAGTAAAATAAAAGCTCCCGTTTTCCTTGAAAACGGGAGCTTTGCTGTTAAGTTTTATTCTGCCGGAGCAGGATTGATACTGTTTGCGATTGAATCTTTGATAAGATTGAAAAGAAATTCGATAACTTTCTTCAACGCTTCAAAGAAATCAGAGTTGTATCTCTCTGTTGTGTTCATATTTTCGGTAACCATCGGAGTCATAGTATCTGTTTCGTAGTCATAAACAAGATACTGCGGGAAATCTTCGTTGCCGAAAACGGTAGGATTCTCTGCATTGATAATGTAATCAAAGAGAGGATTGATTGACAGCGGGAATGTTTTATGCTGCATATTTTTGATAAACCATGTTGTGTCAGGTGACAAACAAGTTGAAGCGTCAATCTGCTTGTCGGGAGAAATGTATTTGTCAGTTCCGTTTGCCTGAGCAGTTGCAATGTAGTCGTCAGAAAGCACTGTGTCGATTGTAGCTGTTGTCGCACCGAATGAAGCCTTGTAAGCTGTGCAGAAGTCTTCACCGAGCACGTCAGCATCTGCTACAACAGGAAGTGTCTGATAGCCATATTTTGTAACGTTTGCTACGTTAACGCCTCTGTCCTTAAACTCGTTGAACATCTCAGGAGCTCTTACCTGAACGTTGTAGTGATAGTTATCAATAATGTTGATGAAGTTTGCGTACTGCTCTTTATCAACACCGTGGAAAACGGTTTCCTTTGCCTTGATGTAGTCTTCGTCAGAAACCATTGCCCAGTAAGCAGGGAAGTTACCGTACATGTCTCTGAGAAGTCTGGGAACAATTTTGAGGTAAATGTCAGGATAAACGTTGTTGACTGACCATGCAAGGAAATCGAGACCGTAAGTTTCGTTAAGAACTGTTACGAAAGCCTGAATAAGCTCGTTCATATTGGTGTCTGTTGAAAGCTCGAGATCATATACAAATCTTTCAATTCCGTCTGCATCAAGATAAATCTCGCCGCAGAAAGCCTTTGTGCAGAATTCAGCGCCGTTAAGAGCACTTGCATATGAAATATAATCAGCAACATATTCGCCGTCATACTTGTCCATATAGGCGGCTGTGATACAGTCACCGAGGCAACGTCCGAGCAGAGCGACCTCTGTTTCACCTGTAACTTCAAGAACATCTTCTATGTACTGATGAAGCTTTTCTGCAGTAACATACGGGTCTACACGCCAGTCATAAGCAAATCTGAACTGCTCAGTACCGTACTTGCCGTTTGTTTTTGCAGGGTTGATTCTGTCCTTAGCCATTGAAACGTCAACACGGCTGTTATCGCGCGGATTACCGTTTTCGTCAAGCATAAGGTCAGCGTAAAGGGGAGACATAATGTTGTACACAACATCACAAAATTCGTCCCATTCCTGTGTTATAACAGCTTTTGCGAAAACATCAATATTTTCCTTAACCGTGTCCATAATGAAGTTTTCAGGGAGCTGCAACGGGAAAATCTTTCTTGTTGTTCCGTCGGGGTTGTCGGCTATAAGATGTGCGCCTGTGCCGACAACATAAATCAAAGGAATATCTGTTCCAGGTGCATCAGCTGCAAAAGTTGATGATGCAAACACGAAAGTGGAAGCTATAAGTGCGAGTGAGAGTACAACGGATAAGATTCGTTTAGAAATTTTTCTCATTTTTATTACTCCTTGCTTGCCTTCCACTCATCAAGAGTTGATGAGCTTTCTGTTTCTACGTGTGAGAAGAAGAAGTCTTTTCTTTCAGCACTGTTGATAACTGTAACGGGCTTGATCTGATTAAGAACAACACCCTTAGCTCGGAGCATTTCTCTGTAATCCCAGTATGTCTTCGGTTTAAGGATGAGGATTTCAGGTCTGTTAAGCATACCCCAACGTCTGTATTTGAAGTATTTTTCGTTAACTTCGTTGAACTCTTCGTCCATAATTTCGATCATATTCTGTCTTTCATCTTCGGTTACAGCATCCTTAGGCTCAACAAGCAAGCAATAACGCGGCGGCTTTGTTGAGAAGTCAGGATAGTAGCTGAACTGAGTAAATTCCTTACCGCTTCTCTTTGAGATGTTCTTTGCGCAGAAGTCACACATCTGAGTTGTTGTCTTTTCGTTTGCAACGTTCATATCAAGGTTCTTTCTGTAAAGAAGCTCGATTCTCGGAGTGTTGTTGTACATCTTTGTAACCTGAACAACGTCCTCAATACGGTATCTGTAAAGACCGGAGAAGTTTGAAACAACGATTTCATACTTCTTACCAACTTCAAGCTCGTTGATAAGGAGAGTCTTCGGGTTATCGCTTTCTGTCTCGTCTTCAACATCATCGTCAATCGGAATGAACTCGAAGAAGATGCAGTGAGGGAGGAGAACACCGTCGTGAACGTCGAGCTCTGTCGGCATAGCGAAGAAACCTTCTGCTGCGGCATAACCCATGTTGTGAAGGGGAAGGTCACCGATAGATTTACGAAGCTTGTCAACGTAAACCTTAAGGTTAGAACCAACCATTCCGTGTGCCCATGTAAGCTTCGGCCAGATACGAGGAGCGATCGGTGTATCAAATCCCTTTTCGAATTCACGGCGAAGCTCTGCTGCACGTGTCGGATTGGGCTTGAATTTCTTTGAATATTCCTCACGGAGTTCGGGTGTGATCTTGATATTGGGGTTGATTATACCTTTTTCAATATCGTCACAAAGCATTTCCCAGTTTTCTTCAAGATAGTCAAACATTGTTGTAAGAAGAGTTACAACGATTGACTCAAGATAGGAAACGTTTCTGTCCTCAAGAGCAAATCTGAGCTGAAGATAAGATGTGTCAAGCAATTCTTCGTGCTCAGGGATAAGCAATGAAACAGGGGATGTAGAGAAGAAGTTGAGAAGGGGCTTGAGGTAAAGGAGGGGGATCTGTCCTGCGCCGTTACACTGTTTGCCGTCTTCAAGCTTGTGGCCTGTAAGGATAAGTACGAGCGGCCCTTTCTGTGCGGGCATTCTTACGCCCTTAACGTCCTTAAGGTAGTGGAATGCTGTTGCAACAGAAGCTGAAAAGCCGATGCACTGCATATTCCAGAGGTCCTTGATTGATTTTGGAAGGATCTTCGGTTTGCCGACGCTACCTGAAGAAGAACAGTAGCGAACGTTATATCCAGTGAACATAAGATTCTTTTCCTTGTTGTGAAGCATACGCTCAACGTAAGGCTCGTAGTCCTCATACTTTGTAAGAGGAACTTTTGCACGGAAATCCTCTATTGAATGAATGTCTTTGAAGTTATACTTCTTACCGTATTCGGAATTTTTGCTCTTGTTAAGAATTTTCTTGAGTGTTTTGCGCTGTGCTTTCATCGGGTCTTTGGTATGGTGATTGATTTCTCTGAGAGTAAAATCGCCGAGAAAAACACCAAAATCTGAAAATGGCATTAATATCACTCCTAAAAATGTTTTAGACCACACTGTCTCATAGTCCCATATATTATAACTGTAATCAAGAGAAAAGTCAAACATCAATATACAACAAAGTGTCGAAAAAGTCGGAAAAACGGCTTGATTTCGTATACATTTTATAATATAATATATAGCAGCGTCAGGAACGCAGAAAAAATGCAAAAAAAGAAGTCAGAAGTATGCTCAAAAACCACCCGATAAAAAAGTTTAAAAAATTTCAAAAAAAATTAAAAAAAAGACTTGATTTATCGGAAAATGTGTGGTATTCTATTTGAGCATGCTATGTTATTATGTAGCAAAGTGCGTAGATATGCGTTGATGTGAGAGGTGGCGGCCCATCGAGGTCGGGAATTCTCGCGGAGTATGTCCGATTTAAAACCGGGCGATCGAATAACCTACAGACCGGGTCCGCGGCCCTTTTGCGGATCTGCGTATGTATGTGCGTTTAAAACCTTTAAATGCACTTTCCCGGAAACTAACCCATTTCCGGTTTTTAAATGTGGCAGGTGGAAACACCCGGACACGTTGCAAGAATAGGTTTTAGACGTTGCCCGCCAAATTTATAAGGAGGCAGAATCATGGCAGTAAAGGGTAAGATCAGAATCAGATTGAAGGGTTATGACCACAACCTTGTTGACAAGGCAGCGGAAAAGATTGTTGAGACTGCAAAGCGCACAGGTGCTCAGGTTTCAGGTCCCGTTCCTCTCCCGACAGAAAAGGAAGTAGTTACAATTCTTCGTGCTGTTCACAAGTACAAGGACTCCAGAGAGCAGTTCGAACAGCGCACACACAAAAGGCTTATCGACATCATCAGACCGTCAGCTAAAACAGTTGATGCTTTGAGAGGTCTTGAGCTTCCTGCAGGCGTAGAGATTGAAATTAAACTTTAATCTGACGCTCACAGGTCAAGTTGGCGCAGTTGCCAACCAATAACCTAATAAGGAGGAAAACATAATGAAAAAAGGTCTTATCGGAAAGAAAATCGGTATGACACAGATCTTCGACGAAAAAGGTAACGTAGTACCCGTAACAGTCGTTGAAGCAGGTCCGAACGTGATCGTTCAGAAGAAAACAATCGAGAATGACGGCTACGAGGCTGTTCAGGTTGGTTTCGGCGATCAGAAAGTAGCAAGAGT
>JAGAKF010000067.1 GCA_017625835.1 Clostridia bacterium | reverse complement strand
GTCGTCAAGCGGTAAGACACAGCACTTTGACTGCTGCATTCGCTGGTTCGAATCCAGCCATCCCAGCCAAACAGCGCCTCTTGCGAGGCTAAGATAAGAGATAATATTGAATAAATAATAGATAATAGTGTTTGTGAAATATTCAAGCGCTGTTTGTATTATTATCTATTCATTATTATCTCTTATTTATTATCTGAAAGGGGATTTTTAGTATGTCTGCCAATAGTGTTATTCTTGACAAATCTTTATCTTTCGCAGCTCGTATTGTTAAGTTACATAAATATCTTGTTAAGGAAAAGAAGGAGACGGTAATCTCAAAACAAATCATCCGTTCAGGTACAAGTATAGGTGCTAACGCAAATGAAGCAGTTTACGGTGTTTCAAAAGCTGATTTTATAGCCAAAATTCAGATATCACTTAAAGAAACCGCAGAAACGGAATATTGGTTGAGACTGTTGGTATTGTCTGAATACATATCAGAAAAAGAAGGCGAATCACTTTTGACTGATTGTCTTGAAATCAAACGTATTTTAGTTGCTACACTCAATACCGCAAAGAATAATAAATAGAGGTTCGTCTCATTTTGACTACTTAACACAGCCAAAAAAGCACTTGCAATCGCAAGTGCTTTTTCTTTATGGTGTATACGTGGTAATAACACGGTTTGTGTTGTCGTCAACAATCGAAACCTGGCAGTTTGTTTCGATCATCGCATACATCTGATAAAGCATCGACGGCAGGGATACCTTTGTTGAAATTTCTTCGCCGTCTGCATTGTTGAATGACGAGCCGTTAACCTTGACCGAAAACTTGGAAAGATCCTCGTTGTAATCAAGATCGTTGAAATAAGCATACTCGGATGCAAGCGATACTTCAAGATCGGTTACGACGTCATATTTGTAGTTCATAAGGAACTTTCTGTGGTCTGCCTTAGAAATCGTGTATGTTACTGTACCGTTACCGTCAAAGACTGCTGATTTGAATCCCGCATCCTGCTGTTCCTTAGTGAGCTGAGAATTGGTGTTTACGCTGTCGAGAACAAACGAAACAGGGATCTTGATTTCAACATCAACCGCATCATCAGCATCGGTTGCGCTTTCATCGGGAATTGTCGTTCTCTGCCTTGTTGCTGAGGTTTCTTCGTAGAAAGCCTTATTGGTTTCCTGATATTCGTCGTCACCTTTAAAAATCACAACCCACGCAAGGCTGCATACGCTGATAACAACTGCAACGATCATAACAACTATGGTAAGCTTTTTATATTTTCCTTGATTATTCATAATGTTGTCTCCTTTGTCTGAATAATCTAATTTTATCACCATTCTTTTTTTACGTCAAGGGAACTTGAAAAGCGTTGTCAAATCTGCTATCATTCACATATGAATATAAGAGGTGTTACTATGAAAAAGAACAAAAAACTTAAGATGTTTTTGATTTCAATTTTATGTTTGATTCTCGTCTGTTGCACGGCTTTCGGTATTTATGTTTCCGATTACTACCGTGCCAATGATGCGGCACTTGCAGCAACTTTTTCGGACAGTGCGGTAACCGTTATTCAGAAAAATGACGATTGTATCGTTTTTACACCCGAAAAACCCGAGCGCGGTTTTGTTTTTTATCCCGGAGGCAAGGTTGAGTTCTCAGCCTACGCTCCGCTTATGAAAGAGCTTGCACGTGAAGGCTTTTTCTGTGTACTTGTGAAGATGCCGTTTAACCTTGCTGTTTTTGATGTGAATGCCGCGGACGACGTGATTGCCGAATATACCAACATAGACGAATGGTATGTAGGCGGACATTCTCTGGGCGGTGCAATGGCGGCGAGCTATGCGTCAAAGAACACCGATAAGCTTGAGGGACTTGTACTACTCGGTGCTTATTCAACTGAAGATCTTAACGACAGCGGTCTTACCATATTTGAAATTCACGCAAGCGAAGACGAAATATGGATGCCTGACGATATCGAAAAATATAAAGAATACAAGGGTAATCTTCCAAATGAAACCTTCAATATATCGATAGAAGGCGGTTGTCACGCATATTTCGGCAGCTACGGCGAGCAGAAGGGCGACGGCAAACCGTGGATCAAACCTGAAGAGCAGGTAAGGCAGACTGTTGAGTTTATATCGGAATCTTTGGAAAAAGTAGAGGAATAAGTTTTTACGGGAACATAATATGTTCCCCTACGGACACGATTTTAACTTAGGGGGTCGTAGGGTTCGGTTTTCCAAAACCGAAAATGGCGTGTTATCCGACGGGACGGGAAACCCGTCCCCTACGTGCCGAGCTGAATAAATAGAGTAGGGCGGTGGCTTTCCGCCGCCGTCAGAATTTATAGACTTTTATTAAATCATTCCGACGTCCCCGAATTTGTCGTGATACATCACTGAAAAGCACGGCAAAAAATAAAATGAAAAAAATATTAAAATTTTTTCAAAAAACACTTGCAATTTCTAAAATCTGTGATATAATAGCAAATGTTCTCGGCCAATAGGCTGGGAGTGAAAAGATGAAATGGCGAAGATGGGAGCATAGCTCAGCTGGGAGAGCATCTGCCTTACAAGCAGAGGGTCACAGGTTCGAGCCCTGTTGTTCCCACCATACGGCCCGGTAGTTCAGTTGGTTAGAACGCTAGCCTGTCACGCTAGAGGTCGACGGTTCGAGCCCGTTCCGGGTCGCCATTTTATTTTTTTTGCCTCTGTAGCTCAGTTGGTAGAGCAGAGGACT
>JAGAKF010000066.1 GCA_017625835.1 Clostridia bacterium | reverse complement strand
TTGAAGCTTCGGGTATTCTCTCAATTTCGAATATAGCTTCCACGGGGGAGCCATAATGGGGCAACAATTTTGCACCCTAACACAAAAGTCCTTGTAAATCAAGGGCTTTTCGTGTTTTTAGGGGTAAAAAACACCACCCTTTCACCATTGCACCTTTTCTTGAACCTTTTGGACTTGAACCTGCGACTTTATCGCACATTTGAGAAATACCCGCTTTTCTGATATAATATAGACAGAAAGAAGGAAAGCGAGGACTTACATATGAAAAACGGATACGCGATGGTTCGCAGACTTAAACTCACACCCTTTGAACTCCGAGTTGCTATCGAAGCTCTCAATGCAAAGAGACTCAAACAGAAGGCAAGCGGGATCGACAACAGAGCAACCTCCAATCTCATACTTCACCTGCTCGATGCTCTTGAAGCTTAATTACATACGGTTAATATGAAGCCGACTTTATGACCACTAATGAAGTGGAAATAAGGTCGGCTTTTTTGTTTTCCGTAAACAACCAACAGGAGGAGAAAAATGAAATTAGAACCCAACAACAAAAGCCTTTCCTTTGCTGATTTCCTTGAAGCAGCTTTGAGAGATAAGGCTGATACCAAACCTTTCCCTTACACATTGGAGGTGTGCAGATGTAGGTATTGTTCCTACTGTCAAAGCGGAAAGTGTGCTCTTAAAAGATGCTGCTGTATGAGCGAGAGAGTCAAAGCCAAGACTTGCACATTCGCAGAACTCCTAAGAGATTGCTTTGCAAACTTCAAGGATAACGTGTTTCAGTACCGACTTCGCATTGCTTGTGAGAGAGCTTCTGAACTTCAGAGTTGTTTCCTCGACGCAGGACATAAGGGGAGGTTCTACGAAGGCGTTACTCTTTTGAGGAAGAAAGATCCCAAGTTTATTGCTCAGATATATCTTCTCTCTGCATCTGAGCTTTTGTGGATCAGAGCAAAGCAGGTGATGTGCTCTCCCGGATTTATCGACTATGGGTGTCTTGACCTCAAACTCACAGAGCCAAATGCCTATCTCTATTTCTGTACTGCAATGGATATACAGTACGGCGGCTCCCATATCGACCTCTATGAGCTTACTCTCGATGAGATCATAGATTTCGATGCTTTCCGTGTGATCTGTAATTCGGTCGCTATTTGTCTTTACGGTATGGATGCCGTTAAGGTTGCGGAAAAGCGGAAGAAATACAAGAAAAAGAAGAAAGGGAAGGTGAAAGCGGATGCCCGAAGCTAAGGACGATCTGAAACGTGAAAAAGTACGTGTCGTACCGATAAGTAATATTGAAGATTTTCCCGATCATCCTTTCCAAGTTAAAGACGATGAGAGTATGGCACAGCTTGTAGAAAGCATACGAATGAACGGCGTTCTCAATCCCGTAATAGCTCTTAAAATCGACGAAAATCACTATCAGCTTATTTCCGGTCACAGAAGAAAACACGCTTGTATTCTTCTTGGTATCGACCGAATACCGCTTATAGGACGAGAACTGAGCAAAGAAGAAGCCATTATCGAAATGGTAGATTCCAATCTTCAGCGAGAGCATATTCTTCCGTCTGAAAAAGCGCGCGCTTATAAGATGAAGATGGACGCGATGAAACAGCAGGGAAAGCGAACAGATTTAACTTCGTCCCCATTGGGGACAAAGTTGAGAACGGATGAAATTATTGCACAAGAAGCAGGTGAAAGCAGAAATCAGATTCAAAGATATATCCGTCTCAATGAGCTGACTCCCGAACTCCTTGAGTTTGTTGACGAAGGCAAAATCGGTATGAGACCTGCGGTTGAGCTTTCCTACTTGCAGGAGGAGGAAATGCGAGATTTGGTGGACTTCATTGACGATGAGGAGGTCTTTCCGTCTCACGCGCAAACGATCCGAATGAAAGTCTTGAGTAAAGAAGGCAAGCTCGACACCGAAGCAATCCGCGAGATTATGCTTGAGGAGAAACCCAATCAAAAGGCAAAAGTCAAAATCCCAATGGAAAGAATTGAAAAATACTTTCCTACGGGAACTTCACAGCAGCAGATGGAAGATACCATAGTGAAAGCTCTTGCTTTGTACCGTCAGCGGCAGAAGGAGAACCGAGACGCACGATGAAACAATTTAATACCGAAATCAAATCACGGGGTAAAGAAGATGAAATTATCATCTAAACTTTACCCCGTTTTTTATGCCCAAAAACAGAAAAGAGGTGGTGCTTATGATTGTGTTGCGTTGACCCCCAAGCGAAAAATCACAGAACAAGGAGGTAAACAGTGAAAAAGTTTTTCGCAAGAGCAAGAG
>JAGAKF010000065.1 GCA_017625835.1 Clostridia bacterium | reverse complement strand
GCTGGAGGATGACCGGTAAAGAACTATTATTAGCAATAAGGAGGCGCTGAAAAATGGCAGTACCCAAGAGAAGAGTTTCTAAAGCTAGAAGAGACAAGAGACGTTCAAACGTATGGAAGATGGAAGCACCTGCACTTGTAAAGTGCTCACAGTGCGGTGAGTTCAAGAGAGCTCACAGAGTTTGCACAGCTTGTGGTTATTACAACGGTAAGCTCGTAGTAAAGAAGGACGCATAAGTCTGTTCTTTTCAATGAAACGGCGAAAGGTAGAGATGGACCGCAAAGTCCTTTCTCTGCCTTTTTGACTTTTTATGGAGATATTTAAAAATGAAAATTATTGACGGTGGAAAAGCTTTTGATTGGGGCAGAATATCATCTGATTATGCAAAATTCAGAGATATCTACCCGCAGGAGTTTTACGATAAAATACTTGAACGAAACCTTTGTAATGCAGGGCAGGATGTACTGGATCTGGGTACGGGAACCGGTGTGATACCGAGAAATATGTATCAATACGGTGCAAATTGGACAGGTGTGGATATTTCGGTAAATCAGATTGAAAAAGCAAAAGACCTTTCAAAGGATATGGTTATAAATTACCTTGTCAGTCCTGCTGAAGAGTTGAAGCTGCCTGAATGTTCTTTTGATGTAATTACGGCTTGTCAGTGTTTTGAGTATTTTCACCACGAAAAAATGGCTTCTGTATTACACCGTCTTCTGAAAGCTGACGGAAGTTTTGTTGTGCTTTATATGGCATGGCTTCCGTTTGAAGACAGAATTGCAGGAGAAAGCGAAAAGCTTGTATTGAAGTACAACCCGCAATGGAGCGGAGCAGGAATGCAACGCGGCTCAATTAATGTTCCTGAGTGTTATTTGGAGAATTTCGATGTAGTATACAGAGAGGATTATGCGGTTAATGTGCATTTTACCCGAGAAAGTTGGCATGGCAGAATCAAAGCTTGCCGCGGTATCGGAGCTTCGTTGACAGAAAGTGAAATTAATCTGTGGGAAGAGGAACATAAAGAACTTCTCGCAAAACTTGCACCCGATGAGTTTGATGTACTTCATTATGCATCAATAGTTCAGCTCAAGAAAAAGTAACGATCCTGAAATTCTACTATATTGTTTCGTACCACCAAAGCCTCACCTTTAGGCAAGGGAGGCTTATCAAAGTTAGATGGTACTGAGTTGGGGGCAATGCTATGTCTGTAAAAATCCATTCAATAAAACCACATTCACCTGCTTCAAGACATTTTGTCAGAGCGGGCAGTAAGCTTATATCCGTAAACGGCCATGAAATCCGTGATGTGCTTGACTATCAGTTCTATATTGACGAGGACGTTCTTAACCTCGTAATCGAAAAGCCCAACGGTAAGCAGAGAAAGCTCACGCTGAAAAACTGTAACGGTGAGCCCGGTTTTGAGTTCGAGACCTATCTTATGGATAAGCAGCGCCGCTGTGCGAATAACTGCATCTTCTGTTTCATTGACCAGCTTCCGAAAGGAATGCGCGAAAGCCTTTATTTCAAGGATGACGATGCGCGCCTTTCATTCCTTTTCGGTAATTATATTACACTTACAAACCTCGGTGATAAGGACATCGACCGAATCATAGAAATGCATATCAGCCCCGTCAATATCTCAGTTCACACAATGAATCCCGAACTCCGCGTTAAGATGATGGGCAATAACAGAGCAGGCAAAGTGCTTGGATATATCAAACGACTTGCCGATGCAGGAATCAAGCTTAATACCCAGCTTGTTCTGTGTCCGGGATACAACGACGGTGATGAGTTGACTTATTCCCTTGAAGAATTGGGTAAGCTTTATCCTGCTGTCCAGAGCATTGCGGCAGTCCCTGTCGGCCTTACTTGCCACCGTGACGGGCTTTCAAACCTGAATCCTTTCACAAAAGAGCAATCTTTGGACGTAATTTTTCGAATAGATAGTTACAATTCTTCATTTTTATGTTATAATAATACGAATATAGCTTTTGCGGCGGATGAATTTTACCTGAATGCAGGTTTACCTCTTCCCGATTGCGACAGATACGGCGATTTCCCACAGCTTGAAAACGGCGTGGGAATGTGGTCTTTGCTCAAAAAAGAGTTTGACGAAGCGATTGATGAGCTTCCCGAATCATATTCGCTCGGTGAAGAGAGAAAGATAACAATGGCAACGGGTGTTGCCGCATATGAGCTTATGAAATACATTGCCGAAAAGGCACAGAAAAAAGTGAAAAATCTCCACATTGATGTGGTTAAGATAGAAAACAAACTCTTCGGTGAAAGAATCACCGTTGCAGGGCTTCTCTGCGGTAACGATATCGCAGACGGACTCAAAGGAAAAGAATTGTCCGACGAGGTGCTTATACCATCCGTTTCCCTGAGAAGGGAAGGCGACTTGTTCCTTGATGACATGTCCGTCGAAGACCTTGCAGAAAGAATAAACACAAAAGTTACTCCCGTTGAAAGTGACGGGTACGTATTGCTTCAGCGAATATTGGGCGAGGAGGTATAATATGGCAAGACCCATCGTTGCGGTTGTCGGCAGACCTAATGTCGGCAAGTCAACTCTTTTCAATAAGCTTTGCGGTCAGCGTCTTTCTATTGTTGACGACACCCCGGGTGTTACACGTGACAGAATTTACGGCGACTGTGAATGGCTTAACCATAACTTTCTTCTTGTTGATACAGGCGGTATCGAGCCTCATTCTGACGACATTATTCTTTCGCAGATGCGCCGTCAGGCTCAGCTTGCGATTGACAGCGCAGATGTTATCATTATGGTAACGGATATGACAACGGGAGTTGTTGCGACTGATGAAGAGGTTGCAGCTATGCTTCAGAAAAGCGGTAAGCCGGTCGTGCTTTGCGTCAATAAATGCGACAAGGTGGGCGAACCTCCGCTTGAATATTATGAATTTTACAACCTTTGCCTTGGCGACCCGATTCAGGTTTCTGCTGTTCACGGTCACGGCACAGGCGACCTTCTCGACGAAGTTATCAAATATTTCCCCGAAGAGGAAGATAAAAACGACGATGACGACAGAATTAAGGTAGCTGTTATCGGTAAGCCGAACGTTGGCAAGTCTTCACTTATCAACGCTATCGCAGGTGAGGAAAGAGTTATCGTTTCCAATATCGCAGGTACAACGCGCGATGCGACGGATACGGTTATTGAAAATAAGCACGGCAGCTTTATTTTCATTGATACCGCAGGTATCAGACGTAAAAGCAAGATCGACGAAGCGATCGAAAAGTACAGTGTTATCCGCGCAAGAATGGCTGTTGAACGTGCGACAGTCTGCGTAATTATGATTGATGCGCAGGAAGGCTTTACGGAGCAGGATTCCAAGGTCGCGGGCATTGCGCACGACCTCGGAAAAGCTTGTATTATCGCCGTAAACAAGTGGGATGCGGTTGAAAAAGACGGCAAGACAATGGATTCATACCGTAAAAAGCTTATGAATGATTTCTCATTTATGTCTTACGCTCCGATTATATTTATTTCTGCAAAAACAGGTCAGCGACTTGACAGACTTTTCGAGCTCATCAAGTATGTTGACGAGCAGAATTCAATGAGAATTTCAACGGGTAAGCTCAATGATATTCTTGCAGAAGCGACTGCAAGAGTGCAGCCGCCGACAGACAGAGGCAGACGTCTTAAAATTTACTATATGACCCAGTCTTCAACACGTCCGCCGACATTTGTCTGCTTCGTAAACAAAAAGGATCTCTTCCACTACAGCTATCAGCGCTATCTTGATAACCGAATCCGTGAAGTTTTCGGCCTTGAGGGCACACCCACAAAAATGGTTATCCGCGAAAGAGAGTCCAAGTACGATAAAAATTGACGTTATGAAAGGAGTACCGTAAATGATTATACTCGGAATTGACCCGGGCTACGCTATCGTCGGCTACGGTATCCTTGAATACAGTAACAATCATTTTACAATTATTCACTACGGTGCAGTCACAACCCCTGCGGGAATGCCTTTTAACCGTAGATTGCAGATAATTTACGACGAGCTTGATGTGCTTATTTCTCAGTATAAGCCCGATGTTATGGCGATCGAAAAACTGTTTTATAACACGAATGCAAAAACGGTAATCGACGTTGCGCAGGCGAGGGGAGTTATCGTTCTTGCGGCGCAGAAGCACGGTCTTGAAATCGCCGAATACACACCGCTTCAGGTTAAACAGAGCGTTGTCGGCTACGGCAGAGCTGAAAAGAAGCAGGTTCAGGAAATGATGCGCATTATGCTCAAGCTCGACAAGGTGCCGAAGCCCGATGATACAGCCGATGCTCTTGCAATGGCTATCTGTCACGCGCACACAAGCGGTTCGCTTGTCGGTAAGTTGAAAAAATATTATTAAGAGGTGAAAAGCGATGATATATTCATTAACGGGCGAAGTTGTAGCTGTTGAGCTTAACGGTTTTGCCATTCAGTGCGGCGGTGTCGCATTCTTCTGCTTTTCAACCATGAACACAATGCAGAAGGTTGGCGGCAAAGGCTCAAAAGCTACCGTATATACTTACATGAACGTCCGTGAAGATGCTATGGAGCTTTACGGTTTTTACACTAAAAACGAGCTTGATGCTTTCAAACAGCTTATCACCGTTTCGGGTGTCGGCCCAAAGGCTGCGCTCGCAATACTTTCTGTTATGACTCCCGATCAGCTTGCTTTAAGTATTGCTTCGGGTGACGTAAAAGCGATTACAAAAGCACAGGGCGTCGGTGCAAAGATTGCACAGCGAATTGTGCTTGAACTCAAAAATAAATTTTCAACAGATCTTACTCAGGAACAGACGGATATGGTTGCGGCAATTCAGTCGGCAGATACGTCAACTGATCTGTCCGAGGCAATTGATGCCTTGATTCAGCTCGGTTACAGCCGTTCAGAAGCTGCAGCAGCGGTCAGCAAGCTCGACAAATCCCTTCCCGTTGAGGAAATTATCCGTCTTGCACTCAGATCACTTATATAAGGAGGTTTTTACGTGGCAGAAATGGATTATGAAAACAGAATAGTTGCCCCGGAATACCTCGATATGGACTCCGAGGTTGAACGTCAGCTCCGCCCGAGGACGATTGACGAATACATCGGTCAGTCAAAAGCAAAAGAAAACCTTTCAATCTACATTGAGGCGGCAAAGCACAGAGGCGAACCGCTTGACCACGTTCTGCTTTACGGCCCTCCGGGTCTCGGTAAGACGACTCTTGCAGGCATCATCGCGAACGAAATGGGCGTAAGCTTTCGTGTAACGTCAGGTCCTGCAATCGAAAAGCCGAAAGATCTTGCGGCACTTCTTACAAACCTTAATGAAGGCGACGTTTTGTTCATCGACGAAATTCACCGTATGAACAGAAGTGTTGAGGAAGTTCTTTATCCTGCAATGGAGGACAATGCCCTTGATATTATCATCGGTCAGGGTCCGTCGGCAAGAAGTATCAGAATTGACTTGCCGCGCTTTACCCTTGTCGGTGCAACAACACGTGCAGGCCAGCTCAGCGCACCTTTGCGCGACCGTTTCGGTGTTGTGCTTCGTCTTGAACTTTATTCACCTGAAGAACTTTCAAGCATAGTAAAACGAAGTGCGGGAATTTTAAAAATAGACATTGAGGAAGACGGCGCGTTGCAGATCGCTTCACGTTCAAGAGGAACACCGCGTATTGCAAACAGACTTCTCAAAAGAGCAAGAGATTTTGCACAGGTGCTTGCAGACGGCGTGATAACAGGCGAGAGTGCTGACCTTGCCCTTAATCGTCTGGAAGTTGATCCGCTCGGGCTTGACTCGATCGACAGGCTTCTTCTCACTTCAATGATCAGAAACTATAACGGAGGTCCGGTAGGACTCGAAACAATCGCCGCTGCAATCGGCGAGGAAGCAATAACAATTGAGGACGTATGCGAACCTTATCTTATGCAGATAGGATTCCTTTCGCGAACACCGCGCGGCAGAATGGTAACCCCTGCGGCATACAAGCATTTAGGCTTACCGATGCCGGCACAGACAGGCGCAAACTCTAATCCAATCCCCCTGGCAGAACAACAAAAACTTGATTTATAAGGAGATTTGTTATGGGCAGATTATTCGGAACAGACGGAGCGAGAGGCGTTGCAAACTCAGAACTTACTTGTGAACTTGCAATGCAAATCGGACGTGCAGCAGCAATGGTACTCATTGACGAGAATAAAAAAAGACCGCGAGTTATGATCGGTATGGATACGCGAATTTCATCCAATATGCTTTGCTCGGCAATAACGGCAGGACTTTGTTCTGTCGGTGCTGATGTAATGCATCTCGGCGTTCTTCCCACTCCGGCAGTAGCTTTTCTTGTTAAAAAATACGAATATGATGCGGCGGTTATGATTACCGCGTCACACAACCCTTGTGAATATAACGGAATTAAAATTTTTCAGGCGGACGGATACAAACTTCCCGACGAGCTTGAAGAGAAAATTGAGGCAATTATCCTTGACGGTGTGACGGTGCCTCCCGTGAAAATCGGCGCTGATGTCGGCAGAATCCGTACTTCGGAAATGCCTGCGTTTGATTACACACGTCACCTTATGTCAACTGTTGAGGGCGTTGATTTTTCAGGTTACAGGGTCGCTCTTGACTGCGCAAACGGTGCAGCAAGCGTAACAGCTCCCGACCTTTTTACGGAGCTTGGTGTGGACAGCCACATTAAGTCATCAATCCCCAACGGAATAAATATCAACCGCAGATGCGGCTCAACAAGTCTTGAAGGACTTCAACACTTTGTTGAGGAATACAAATGTGATGTCGGCTTTGCTTTTGACGGCGATGCTGACAGAATGCTTGCAGTTGACGAAAACGGCGATGTTGTAGACGGCGATAAGATTATTGCAATCTGTGCAAAGGATATGAAAAACAGAGGCGTACTTGATAACGACACAGCCGTTGTAACCGTTATGAGTAATATGGGATTTTTCGAATTCTGTAAGAACAACGGTATCAAGGTTGAAACAACAAAGGTCGGAGACAGATACGTTCTTGAAAATATGAAGGAAAACAATTATAAAATCGGCGGAGAGCAGTCTGGTCACGTTATTTTCTTTGATTATGCTTCAACGGGTGACGGTCAGCTTACTGCGCTTCAGCTTCTTGCAACGATGAAGCGCACGGGTAAAAAGCTTTCCGAGCTTGCAGCCGAGATGACAGTTTTCCCACAGGTGCTTATAAATGTACGTGTTTCACAGATGGGTAAAGCACGTTACAATAATGATATTGAAATTAAAAAGGCAATAGAAAGCGCAGAAAAAGAGCTTGGTGACGACGGAAGAGTGCTTGTCCGTGTTTCGGGCACAGAGCCTCTCGTAAGAGTTATGCTTGAGGGCAAGGACGAAGCCAAGATAAAAATTCTTGCTGAAGAAATTGCCGAAGTTGTTAGAGAAAGACTTATTTAAAAATAAACGGAGGATGTCAAAATGAGAATTGCTGACGGCTGGAAAGATTATGAATTGCTTGACTGTTCACAGGGCGAAAGACTTGAACGGTGGGGTAATGTTATACTCATTCGTCCTGATCCGCAGGTAATATGGCAGACTCCGAAGAGGCATCCGATGTGGAAAAATGCCAATGCACGTTACCACCGTTCATCAACGGGCGGCGGACACTGGGAAGTGCTTAAAAGGACTCCCGATGCCTGGCGTATCAATTACGGTGAACTCAGCTTCAACGTTAAAACAATGGGCTTCAAGCATACGGGGCTTTTCCCTGAGCAGGCCGTTAACTGGGACTATACCGCACAGCTTATAAAGAACGCAGGCAGACCGATTAAGGTGCTCAATCTGTTCTCATACACAGGCGGTGCAACGGTAGCTTGCCTTAAAGCGGGTGCGCAGGTTGTTCACGTTGATGCTTCGAAGGGTATGGTAGCCTGGGCAAAGGAAAATGCAGTTGCTTCAGGTGTAAGTGACAGACCCGTAAGATGGATTGTTGATGACTGTATCAAGTTCGTTCAGCGTGAAATCCGCAGAGGTAATAAATATGACGTTATAATTATGGATCCGCCGTCATACGGCAGAGGTCCGGGCGGTGAAGTCTGGAAGCTTGAGGATGAAATCTACAACTTCGTGGATCTGTGCTCCAACGTCCTTTCCGACGATCCGTTGATGGTTCTTATCAATTCGTATACAACAGGACTTTCTCCTGCTGTAATGGAATATATTTTAGGTTCAGTAATTTCACCGAAATTCGGTGGTAAACTTTCGTGCAGTGAAATTGGTTTGCCGGTTTCTCAGACAGGGATGGTACTTCCTTGCGGAGCTTCGGCAATATGGCAGAGGTAATTTATGGAAGACAAAGTTATCATAAAATTTGATAACGTTTCGTTTGCTTACAAAAACGAAGAGGATGAAACAGCCGCCACCGGAGTTGTGGACGGCTTCAGCATTGATGTGCCCGAAGGGCAGTTCCTTGCTGTTCTGGGACACAACGGATGCGGAAAATCAACGATAGCCAAGCTTATGAACGGTATTCTTGTACCGGATTCGGGCAAAGTTACCGTTGACGGAATCGACACATCTGACGATGCAAAAGTAACCGACGTAAGAAAAACGGTAGGTATGGTTTTCCAGAATCCCGATAACCAGATTGTTGCAACAATCGTTGAGGACGATGTTGCATTCGGCCCCGAAAACCTTGGTGTCGATCCGAAGGAGATCCGTCAGCGTGTTGACGATGCGTTGATGGCTGTCGGAATGTACGATTTCCGCGGACGCGAACCGCACAGACTTTCGGGCGGACAGAAACAGCGTGTTGCAATCGCAGGTGTTCTTGCGATGAACACAAAATGCGTTGTTATGGATGAGCCGACCGCAATGCTCGATCCTCACGGCAGACAGGAAGTTATGGATACAATTCAGATGCTTAACAAGGAGCGCGGAATTACAGTTATTCTCATAACACATTATATGGATGAGGCTGTAAAGGCTGACCGTGTTGTTGTTATGGATGAAGGCAGAATTGTGCTTGACGGTGTGCCGAAAGATGTATTCAAAAACGTTGAAAAATTAAAGACTCTGGGTCTTGATGTGCCGCAGGCAACCGAACTTGCTTACCGATTAAGGAAAGCAGGTTTCCCGATTGCTGACGATATCCTTGATGAAGAGGAATGTGCGGCGGCAATCCTCAGAGCGTTGGAGGTGAAGTAATGCCTATTCTTTCTATGCAAGGCGTTGCTCATCTTTACAATAAAGGAACGCCGAGCCAGTCAAAGGCTATTTATGACATAAATCTTGATATCGAAGAGGGAGAACTCGTCGGAATCATCGGACACACAGGTTCGGGTAAGAGCACTCTTGTTCAGCATTTCAATGGAATTCTTAAGCCTGAATGCGGTAAGATTATCGTTGACGGTACGGACATATGGAGCAGTAAAAAGGCAACCCGTGAAGCACGCTTCAAGGTCGGTCTTTGCTTCCAGTATCCCGAATATCAGCTTTTCGAAGAAACAGTTTATAAAGATATTTCATTCGGCCCTAAGAATATGGGTCTTAATGAAGAAGAAATTCACAAGAGAGTTTTGCTCGCTGCTGAATATGTCGGACTTAAAAAGGAGCTTCTTGAAAAGTCTCCGTTTGATCTTTCGGGCGGTGAAAAGCGACGTGCAGCAATCGCAGGCGTAATTGCGATGCAGCCTAAGGTGCTCATTCTCGACGAGCCGACAGCGGGACTTGACCCGAGAGGCAGAGACAAAATTCTCGATATGATAAAATCATACCGTGAAAAAACGGGCAGCACAGTTCTGCTTGTTTCTCACAGTATGGAGGATGTTGCGAAAATTGCAACAAAGGTGCTTGTTATGAACAACGCACGCGTTGAAATGTACGGTACTGTTGATGAGGTTTATTCGCGCAGTGAAGAGCTTCGCAATATCGGGCTCAACATACCGCAGGTTTCAAAAATATTTGAGCTTTTAAACAAAAACGGACTGAACCTTGGTTCAGCGTATACGGTGGAAAAAGCCGCAGAGATAATCCTCTCAAAAGGAGGTGCGTCTGTATGATTAAAGATATAACAATCGGCCAGTATTATAACGGCAATTCTGTTCTGCACAGACTTGATGCACGAATGAAAATAATCCTTACGGTAGCTTTTATTGTTTCGATTTTTATTTGCAAAAATTTCTGGTCGCTTGGGCTTATGGTGCTGTTCACGCTTCAGACGGTCATAATTTCAAGAGTTCCGTTAAAGATGGTGCTCAAAAGCATAAAACCAATCGCGATAATCGTTCTGTTTACGTCAGTTATCAATATTTTCTATATCAAAGGCGGTACACCGCTTATTGACGGAAGATATATTGATATAACCACAAACGGTGTGTTCACAGCCTTGTTTATGGCGTTGCGAATTGTCTGCCTTGTTGTTGTGAGCTCGATGCTTACTTACACAACGACGCCGACGATGCTTACGGATGCGATTGAAAAATTGCTTTCACCGTTGAAAATTTTCAAAATTCCCGTTTCAACGCTTGCGATGATGATGACTCTCGCGCTGAGATTCATCCCGACGCTCGTTGATGAAATTGACCGTATTACAAATGCGCAGAAGGCGAGAGGTGCTAACCTTGACGACGGCAATTTTATTGAAAGAATCAAGGCACTTGTACCGATAATCGTTCCGCTGTTTGTTTCGTCAATCCGACGTGCGATCGAACTTGCAGATGCGATGGACTGTCGTTGCTATACAGGCGGCCCGGGAAGAACGAGAATGAAGCAGATGAAATTCTGCTTGCGCGATTTTATCGCACTGATTTTTATTGTACTTTTTATTGCAGGCATAGTTCTTCTGAATTACTATTTCGGGGCGGTGCTTGTTAAATGAGAAATCTGCTTTTAAGGCTGATGTATGACGGTACCGAATACCACGGTTGGCAGGTTCAGCCCAACGGAATAACGGTTCAGGAAGCTTTACAGGATGCAGTTGAAAAAATCTTCGGAACACGCGAAAATGTAACAGGCTGCAGCCGTACGGATTCGGGCGTTCACGCAAACGATTTCTGCTGCAATATCAGAACGGAAAATCCGATTGAATGTTACCGTCTTGTCGGTGCATTGAATGCGGTTCTGCCTGATGATATCTGCGTAAAAAGTGCTCAAGAAGTGCCTTTGGAGTTCCATGCAAGGTACGATTGTATTTCCAAACAGTATGTTTACAGAGTCTGGAATGCGAACTACAAAAATCCGTTTTTGCAGGGTAGAGCATGGCACTATAAAAATAAATTGGATGAAAATTTTCTTAATGAACAGGCACAGGCTTACGTCGGTAGACACGATTTCAAATCTTTCTGTTCCACAGGAAGCAGCGTTGAGGATACTGTCCGGACGGTAAAATCTTTCAGAGTTGAAAGAAACGGTGAAGAAGTGCTGTTCTTCGTAGAGGCGGACGGCTTCCTTTACAATATGGTACGGATTATGGTCGGTTCGTTAATAGAAATTTCAGAAAATAAAATAGAAAAAGACAAACTTAGTGATATAATTGAATCTAGGGACAGAGCTCTTGCAGGCAGAACAGCTCCGCCGCAGGGACTGTACCTTAATAAAGTGAAGTACAAGGAGGATTGACGTGGAAGAAAATACAAACAGAAAACCTAAAAAACATATGAGCAAAAAAACAAAGCTTACGCTGTCAATTCTTTTTGTTATCAGTGCGGTTTTGCTGATCGTGTTTACTGCGGCGCAAAACCTCGGTAATATGACAATTAACACGATGATGGCAGACGTCAAAGCATATTTTCTAAGCCTCGGTGCAGGTGACGGATATCCTTACGAGCTTGATGCTGTCAATGTCCGTGATATGAAAATCAACAATTCAAATATTTACCTGCTTCTTAATGATAAGACAACGACGCTTAACTCAACGGCAAAAGAAATTATGCCGCAAGCTCATACTTATTCAAACCCTGCAATGAAGTCTGTGAATTCAAGATTCATTATTTACGACCTTGATTCAAAGCGCTTCAGAATTCAGCAGAATACGGAAATTGAATACGAGAGCGAGGCTTCCGGAAAGATAACAGCGGCAAGCATTGGTGAAAAGGGTAACTACGCGCTCGGAACTTACGGCGAAAATGTTCAGTCGGTGCTTACTGTTTATAACAAGAAAAACGAATCGATTTTTATCTGGAATTTCAAATCAGAGAGAATAGTTGATATCTCTCTTTCAGATAACGGAAAGTTCGCTGCGGTTGCGACGATTGAAGCAATAGATGGCGAGATTAATTCAAAGCTGTATGTCTTTAACTTTAAATCAAAAGAATACGTTTCCTGCTTTGATTATAAGGGAACAACGCTCGTTAAGGTTGATTACGTAAAAGGAACAAATATAGTTGCAATCGGTGATAATCTTCGTTCTTGTATTCTTAAGAATACCAATAGGCAGGACGATCAGTCTTTCGGCTCAGATGTTCTTTCAAATTATTCCTTAACGGATAAAGGCAGAAACACACTTGTGCTTTCACGTTACGGAAGCACATCACTTTCAAAAGTAAGCGTTTATTCAAAGAATAATAAAGAAAGTTTCACTCCGCTCAGCTTTGAAAAAGAGGTTATCTGGGCAGACAGCGACGAGAAATATACAGCAGTTCTTTTTGAAAACGAAATCAAAACATATAACAAAAGAGGCAAGGAAATCGCTTCGCAGACCTTTGACGGTAAAGCCTTGAGAGTTGCCGTTGACGGAAAAAGGACTTACGTTCTTACAACTGCAGGGCTTCAGTGCTTTAAAACAAGAAGCTAGTAGTGAGGTGTTATGATGACAGAGTATATTATCGATCTGATTCTCGCGGGAATCTTTATTGTGATGACTGCAGTCTATTTTAAGAGAGGGTTTGCAAAGACTATTCTTAAGTTTGTTGCGTTTTTCCTTTCTATCGTTTTGTCACGTGCAGCTTCGGGTTCCGTAATGGAATGGGTGCTTGAAAACACAAGTCTTTTTACGGGAACAGAACGCTACATAACAAAATTAATCGTTACCGTAATTACGTTTATTCTAGTTTCGGTTGCGCTTAATGCGGTGGTTACAATTATCAATAAGTTCTTTAAAATACCTGTGCTAAAGCAGGCAAATCAGATCCTCGGCGGCTTGCTTGGCGCTCTTTGCGGTGCTATAATCGTGATTGTTCTCTGCTTCGGTTTCCAGATCACATCACACGTAATGTATAAAACAGATTTTGCGCAGGCTGTTGAAAATTCAAAGATTGTTCAGATCGTACTTTCAGATGAAAAAGTAAATGAAGGCATTGAGTCCTTGAAAATAACGGAGGGTTAAAACCATGAAAGATTTGTTTAAAAACTGGAACACGATTCCTAACTGGATTTCTTTTGCAAGAATGATTATGATTCCGATTTTCGGTGTCCTTTTCTGGAAAGGTGAGATCGGTTGGTCAGTATTCGTACTTTTCCTTTCGGGCTTTTCGGATTTCATTGACGGCAAGATTGCTCGTAAATTCAACCAGGTAAGTGACCTCGGAAAGATGCTTGATCCCGTTGCAGATAAGCTTACACAGATTACAATCGCTGTTTTGCTTTATCTTCGATTCAGCGCTGCTGAAGACGGCCTTGTCAAGACATTCAGCTGGATTTTCCTTATTTTCATTATCAAGGAATTCGTAATGGTTGCTTTCGGTGCGTTTATGGTCGCTATCGGTCTTCGTCCGTCAGCTGCTGAGATTTACGGTAAATTGGCAACATTTGCGTTCTACGCAGTTATGCTTCTGCTTTTTGCATTCGCTCCCGAAGTTGGTGCGTTTACAAATATCTGGGTAATCCCCGAAACACTCCTTGTTATCCTTGTATCTTTGACGGCTATCCTTTGCATAGTTGCTTTTGTAAGCTACCTGCCGACAACATACAAGCAGTTTAAGGAAAAGTATTTCAAAAAGAAGTAAGCGAAGTTTTAGGAGAAAAATATGAAACAAATTATGTGCAGCAAATGCGGCATAAGACCTGCCGTCATTTTTATGACACGTATGGACGGTGAAAAAAGTTCAAAGCAGGAAGGCTTGTGCCTTAAATGCGCGATGGAGTCCACAGGTCCCATCAAGCAGATGATGGAGAATATGGGTATAACTGAGGACGACTATGAGGCAATGAGCGAGCAGTTCGGTGCTATGATGGGAATGGGCGACAACGGAGAAGGCTTTGAACCGGGCGGAGTTCCCACTTTCCCGTTTATGCAGAATTTTATGCAGAAGCCTCAGGATGACGGCTCAGAATATACCGATGTTGACGACGATCCGCAGGACGGTAAAGAGAAAAAGTCATCCAAAAAGAAAAAGGGTGAGAAAAACAGCAAGAAGAGAAAGTTCCTTCCACTTTATTGCACAAACCTTACTCAGAAAGCAAAGGACGGCAAAATCGACAGAATTATCGGCAGAGATAACGAAATCTACCGTACAATTCAGATTCTTTGCCGCCGTTCAAAGAATAATCCCTGCCTTATCGGTGAACCCGGTGTAGGTAAAACAGCGATTGCTGAAGGTCTTGCTTTGAGAATTGCAAGCGGAGATGTTCCTGCAAAACTTGCAAATAAGGAAATTCATCTCCTTGACCTTACCTCACTTGTAGCAGGAACTCAGTTCCGCGGTCAGTTTGAAGGCAGAGTAAAAGGCCTTGTCGAAGAAGTAAAGGCTGAGGGCAACATCATTCTGTTTATCGACGAGGTTCATAATCTTGTCGGTACGGGAGGAGATTCCGAGGGTGCGATGAATGCCGCTAATATTCTCAAGCCAGCTCTTTCAAGAGGCGAGGTTCAGATTATCGGCGCAACGACTTTCACAGAATACAGAAAGTACATTGAAAAGGACGCTGCTCTTGAAAGAAGACTTCAGCCTGTCAAGGTTGAAGAGCCTTCAATCGAGGACACATACAATATGCTCGTAGGTATCAAGAGTTACTACGAAAACTACCATAAAGTACAGATAAGCGACCACCTTGTGCATACTGCGGTAACTCTTTCCGAGAGATTTATCAATGACCGTTTCCTTCCTGACAAGGCAATCGACCTTCTTGATGAAGCTTGTACCTGCGCAAATCTTCGCAATAAAAATATCAGCGAGTATGAGCTCAAGCTCAACGAAAAGGCTGACCTTATAATCCGTGAACAGGAGCTTATGGAAAACACCGAAGAGCCTGATTACGAGGCTATTGCCAAGGTCAAGTCAGAGATTATGCAGTGCGAGACAAGGATCAATCAGCTCATTCCGCTCGTTGAAAATTCACCCGTAACGGAAGAAGACCTTGCAAGAGTTATTCAGCTTTGGACAGGCATTCCTGCGCAGAAGATTGTTGAAAGCGACCTTCGCAGACTTGCTGATCTTGACAAAAAGCTTAAAGCAAAGATTATAGGTCAGGACGAAGCAGTTGATGTCGTTTCAATGGCAATCCGTCGCGGCAGAATCCAGATCAGTCCTCGCCGCAGACCGTCATCATTTATCTTTGTTGGCCCGACAGGCGTCGGAAAAACCGAGCTTGTAAAACAGCTCGCAAACGAGCTTTTCGACACTCCCGAAACTCTTATCCGTCTGGATATGTCAGAGTTTATGGAGAAGCACTCTGTTTCAAGAATCATCGGCTCACCTCCGGGTTATGTCGGTTATGATGAAGCAGGTCAGCTTACAGAAAAAGTCCGCCGTAAGCCTTATTCAGTTCTTCTTTTCGACGAGATTGAAAAGGCACACCCCGACGTTATGAATATACTTCTTCAGATTCTTGATGAAGGCAAAATAAATGACGCTCAGGGCAGAACGGTAAGCTTTGAAAATACGGTTATCGTAATGACTTCAAACGCAGGCAGCAGCCGCGGTGAGGGTGCTCTCGGCTTCGCAAAGACTAAGGGTGACGCAAGCAAGGACAGAGCAATGAAAGCTCTTAAAGAGTTCCTTCGTCCCGAATTTATCGGCAGAGTTGACGAAATCGTAGTATTCAATGACCTTGACGAAGAAGCATTCAGGAAGATTGCTGTTCTTATGCTCGATGAGTTCAAGGGCCCGATGCAGGACAAAGCAATCAGCTTCAGCTATACCGATGAGGCTGTTGACTTCCTTGCGAAGAAATCAGTAGGCGGCTCAAGAGGTGCACGTGACCTTCGTAATGAAATCCGCCGCAGGGTAGAGGATAAAATCGCAACAAAGATCATCGACAGCATTGACACTCCCGTAACTTCAATCACTGTTGATGTTGAAGATGACGAAATAGTGCTTAAATGATAAAAGTGGTGTCCGGATAAGGACACCACTTTTTTACTTTATAACTTTGATAATTTCACCAAGATACTTTTTGTCGTCAGATTCTTCAACGTCTTTTCCTGCTCCGGCTTCGTTTACGTATTTGCCGGCGACAGGTTGCTTTTTTGTTGCGCCGGCTTTGAACCATTCGTATTCAATATCGGCATGGCCTATATCCAGAGCCTGAAATCCTGCTTTAAAAAGGTCATAAGCCAGAACTGTTGCGGTCGGACCGACTGCAAGAATGAAGAGAACATTGTCAAAAGAATTGCTTATCGATGCATCCAGAATCTCACCATACTTTTCGTATGCATTATCAACAGGGCAAAGAATTCGTTTGATTGATTTAACATTATCAAAAAGATCGTTGCCGATTCCAAGTCGGCTCTTTTCGCCTTCGATAATTATGATGTTTCTGCCTTCCCAGAATTGTTTCAGCTTTTTAAAGCGCTTTTCGGCAGTGCTTTTGTCTTCTATTTCAAGGTAAAATCTCGAAATAAATGAATTTCCGTACTTCAGCTTTGCGTTAGTGTATTTATACCATACGTGGCGGTAACGGTTCATATGTTTTTTCCAATGGGCATTGGTTTCTGTTGTGATTTCCGGGTCATAGTCAAAATAGCTCAGAATACAAGGTAAAAAACCTTTATCGTTAGCAGCAAGGACTTCACGCAATCTTTTTGTAAGTTCGGGGGATGCCTTTTGGAAAGATATATCAGTTCCGTTTGCGAGTTTGATTTCACCGTCGCCGAAACGGGCAATTGAAGGTTTGTTCTTAACGATATATTCCATCGTTTCGTCAATGCCCATAACTTTAGGAGGCTTTTTTATCAGCTTTACGAAGAAATTGACGATGCTGAAAAATATTGTGCTTATATGTTGCGGTACATAGTAAAGCTTATTGTAAACAGCCAAAAGAAAAGATTTCATTTCTTCACCCCGTTATCTCGTGCTGATCTGAATAAACCTCGGAATATCTCTGGCGAATATCTGATAAATTCCTGCATAGTCGCCCTCGAAAAGGACTGTTACTTCGTTTTCTCCGCCTTTAAGTTTGAAAGTTTGATCGTTGTCGCTTTTGTCTATTCCGATAAGCTCAGGAGACTCAAGCAAACCCATTTTTACATTGTCTGTATCGGTTGCGGATATTGTAACTTTCGTGTCCTCGTTTGCGTAAATATTGAGCACACACTCGATATAAACCTTATCGTCTTCTGTATAGAAATCCACGAAATAACTCTTATCGCTGTTGTCAAGAATAACCGTAGCATTATCTTTCTTGAAAACAAATGCGCACGTCACAATAATAGCGATAACAAGCCAGACGGGAAGAGATTTCTTTAAAATCTTTTTCATCGTAACACCTCTCAGATGATTATACAATAATTTAAAATCAATGTCAAAACTGTTGACAAAATGTATGTAAGAATGTAAAATATGAAATTGAGTTTCAGTTTCAAATTCGTTTTATCTGAAGGTGAGAATATGGAAAATTCGTATAATACAAAGCAGGGCGAGCTGATTTTATCTGTTCTTACATCCGAGAAGGGCAGGCATTTTACAGCCGATGAAATAATCACCCGTCTTGCGGCTGACGGCAAAAAGGTCGGCAAAGCAACCGTTTACCGTCACCTCGATAAATTGATCCGCACGGGTGAGGTGCGCAAATACATCGTCGAAGAGGGCGTAAGCGCGTGTTACGAGTATGTCGGCCACAACCACGACTGCAAGTCGCATTATCATCTGAAGTGTTCATCCTGCGGTGAGCTTCTTCATGTCAGATGCGATTTCCTTGATGAAGTTTCCGAGCATATTCTCGGCCACCACGGTTTTACGATTGAACCTCAGAAGACTGTTCTTTACGGACTTTGTAAAAACTGCAGGGAGGCAGAAAATGTTTAAAAGAATACTGTCACTTCTAATTATGACGGTGATCATTGTTTATTCCTTTGCAGGGTGCGGTACGCGTTCAGTTCCGAAGAATGACAAGCTGACTGTTGTAACAACGATTTTTGCACCGTATGACTTCACGAATCAGATTGTCGGTGACAAAATCGACGTTGTTATGCTGTTACCGCCCGGGGTTGAAAGCCATTCGTACGAGCCGACACCGTCAGATATTATAACCATTGAAAATGCAGACCTTTTTCTTTATGTAAGCGAACATACCGAGACCTGGGTTGCGCAGATTATATCATCGTTAAAAAACACTAAAGTGGAAATTTCTTCAATCGCAGACGGAATCGGTCTGGAGATTCACGGACACAATCATGACCACCATGCTCACGAACATTCGGAAGACTGCGAAACCGATGAGCATATATGGACAAACCTTGAATATGCGGTGCAGATGGTGGATTTCATTGCCGATGAAATTTGTCAGGCTGATCCGGAAAATGCAGATTTCTATGCTGCAAATGCCGAGGAATATAAGAGCAAAATTCTCACACTAAAAAACGATTTTGAAACAATGATTGCAGAATCCGAAAGAAAAGAGATTGTTTCGGGTTCACGTTTTGCAATGAAAAACTTTATTAATGAGTTCGGTCTTCAGTTTACTGCGGCTTTTGATTCCTGTGTGGATAATACCGAGCCGAGTGCTGCTGTTATGGCAAAGATAATTGATAAAATCAATGACGATAATATTCCTGTCATCTTCTATGAAGAACTGACCGAGCCGAAAATTGCACGGGCTGTTTCACTCGAAACGGGAGCGAAAATGCTTTTGCTCCATTCGTGCCACAATGTGTCCAAAGCTGAAATTGAAAAAGGTGAAACATATCTTTCACTTATGTCTCAGAATTATATTAATTTAAAGGAGGCGTTGAACTGATGTCGATTATATCGTGTAAAAATGTATATATGAATTACGACTCTACAAAAGCGGTAGAAAACGTCAGTTTTGACGTCGAAAAAGGCGATTTTCTCTGCGTTATCGGTGAAAACGGAACAGGTAAAAGCACTCTGTTAAAAGGCATTTTAGGCCTCCAGAAGCTAAATTCCGGCACCATTGTTTTTTCTGGAATAAAGCAGGGCGAAATCGGATACCTTCCGCAGCGTACGGTTGTACAGAAGGACTTCCCTGCAAGTGTGTGGGAGGTCGTGCTGAGCGGAAGACAGACTAAAGGATTCCGTCTTTTCTACACGCCGGAGGACAGAAAGATTGCCCGCAAAAACATTTCCCTTATGGGTATTGATGATATTAAAAACAAGCCTTTTAATGAGCTTTCGGGAGGTCAGCAGCAGCGTGTACTCCTTGCCAGGGCACTTTGTGCAACGCAGAAAGTTCTTCTTCTCGATGAGCCGACAACAGGGCTTGATCCTTTTGTAACAGCGGAGCTTTATAAGCTTATAGCAAGCCTGAACCGTGACCATGGGGTTACGGTTATAATGGTTACCCATGATATAAAGAATTCGCTTGAGTATGCAACGAAAATTCTTTCGATGGAACACGACGGCGATTTCTTCGGCACAACCGAGGAGTATATGAAAACTCCTGCCGCGAAGCTTATTTTCGGAGGTGATGCCGATGCTTGATACGTTTTTTCAGATGTTTGAATATGACTTTATGCTTCGTGCAATAATCGTCGGTGTGCTTGTTGCACTTTGTTCGGCATTGCTCGGTGTAACGCTCGTACTCAAACGTTATTCGATGATCGGTGACGGACTTTCCCATGTCGGCTTCGGTGCGCTGTGTATTGCATTGGCGATGAATCTTGCTCCGTTGACAGTCTCCGTTCCTGTTGTTATTATTGCCGCTTTCCTGCTTTTGCAGATAAGTGAAAACAGCAAGATAAAAGGTGATGCCGCGATTGCGCTTATTTCAAGCACGGCGCTTGCTCTCGGTGTTATTATAACGTCAACAACAACGGGCATAAACTCCGACGTTAATGGCTATATGTTCGGTAGCATACTTGCGATGAGCGATGCCGACGTTGTTGTTAGTATCGTTCTTTCAGTTGCAGTTCTTGTGCTGTATGTTGTTTTTTACAATAAAATTTTTGCGGTTACGTTCGACGAAAGCTTTGCGCGCGCAACGGGAACGAAGACAAAAATGTACAACACTCTTGTTTCTTTGCTTACGTCAATTACGATTGTTATCGGAATGAGAATAATGGGTGCAATGCTTATTTCCAGCCTTGTGATTTTCCCTGCACTTACTTCTATGAGAGTCTGCAGATCTTTCAGAAAGGTTACGGTAACTTCGGCAGTTGTTTCAATAATCTGCTTTTTCGTAGGGTTATTTGTTTCGTTTGCATATTCACTGCCTGCAGGTGCAAGCGTTGTTGCGGTGAATGCCGTAGTATTTTTATTGTTTTCAATAGTCGGAATTATTAAAAGAAAAACGTCATAAGTATTTTTGAGGTGATTGATATGAAAGAATTGGCAAATATTAAAGAAGTTAAAGAAAACCTAGTAAAGCTCATTTCAGAGGATTGGGCGCTTGTTTCCGCAGGTGATAATGAAAAGTGGAACACAATGACAATCAGTTGGGGCGCAGTAGGTGAACTCTGGGGGAAGGATGTTGTTTTTGCGTTTATCCGTCCGCAGAGATATACGAAAGAATTTATGGACAACAGCGACTATTTTACGGTAAGCTTCTTTGATGAAAAATACAGGGACGCGCTTAAGATCTGCGGCACAAAGTCGGGCAGAGATTGTGATAAAATAAATATGACAGGTCTGACGGCTGAATATGACGGTGAAGCTGTTTATCCGTCCGAGGCTCGTCTTGTTGTTAAATGCCGCAAAATTGCTGTGCAGAAAATGGATAATTCAGGTTTTATTGATGAGACTATCGAGTCTAACTACAAGTCAGGGGATTACCATTTTGTATATATCGGTGAGATAGAAAAAGTTTTAGAAAAATAATTTAAAAATTTTTCAAAAAAAGTGTTGACAAAGTGCAAAACCCGTTGTATAATAGTCAAGCGTTCGAGAGAGAAACTCTTGACAGTCGGTGTTGATGGCGAAGAGGGTCCACCCGTTCCCATACCGAACACGGTAGTTAAGCTCTTCTGTGCTGAAGATACTTGGCGGGCAGCCGCCCGGGAAAATAAGGCGATGCCGACACAAACAAAGCAACCGCTCAAAAGAGCGGTTGTTTTATTTTATATTGTTTTAAATAATATTAAAAGCGGAGAGCCGGAAGCTCTCCGCTTAATTGTTAAATATTTACAGATAATATGTTCTTCATTAAATCAGCGATGAAACGTGTGATTCTTTCGAGAACATCGAAGATTGTATCTGCCGTTGTAGGAGCAACTGCTTCTTCTGTAAGGGGAAGAAGCTTCGCGTTGTCGTAATCGTAGGTCATAAACTGGGGATAGTCGGGATTATTGCGGACAGTAAGCTGTTCTTCGCTTGTAGCAAGCCACATAATGAAGTCTGTGCTTTCGCCGTAAGGATAGTCAACGTGACCCATATCGCGGAAGAACCATGTCTGCTCGGGGAACATACAGGTTGAAGCATCAATCTGGCGGTCAGGTGAAATGTAGTTGTACTCTGACGGAACTTTCTGAACATAATCGTCAGCAAATGTTTCACCTAAAGGTGCGCTTGTTGCTCCGCCACTTGCGTATTCAACGTCGATAAGGTTATCCGTGTTCTGCTGTGAAACGTAGTCGCTGATCGGAAGTGACGGCCAGTTGTACTGCGCAAGAAGGTAGATGTTTGTTCCGTTTGCCATGGCTTCACTGAGAAGATTTTCTGCATTCTGCTGAACGTTATAGTGGTATGTATCAATTCTGTTGATGAATTTTGCTGTTTCTTCACCGTTGAGCATATTTGCCTTTGCTGCTTCGTAGTTCATATCGGGAACGAGAGCCCAGAGACCGGGCATACGGCCGAAGATTGGAATAAGCAGTTCTGCGTAAATTCTGTCTTTGAGGTTATCCGTAATTCCGTTTGCAAAGTTTTCAAGGAAATTGTTAACGCCTGCTGATTCAAGAACTTCATCGAGGTAATCGATAACATTCTCCCATGTGTTGTCACGTGTAAGCAAAGCAAGTCTGTGCCACAAAGCGGAAAGAGTAAGGCTGAAATCAGCAGAGAAAAGACTGCCTACGCATGATGTACCCTGGAATGCTGTTGAGCAAAGGATGATTGTGTCAAGGTCGTCACTGCCGTATTTGTAAAGGTATGAGCAGGTAACTGTTCCGCCCATGCTGAAAGCGGCAAGTGCAATGCGGTCGTAATCGCCCTGGGACTTAACCATTTTGATAAAGTCATTCAGTCTGTCGGCGTGCTCGAGGGGATCTCTTCTCCAGTCATAGTTGAAGAAGTATGTGTTCTCGAGACCGAAAGTATCAATGCCTGCACGGACTGTAGCAAATTCATTTGATTCACCTGCAACAAACGGAGCTTCTTTTCCGACAAGTGAACAGTCAAAGAGTGTTCCGTTGATATCGTTAAGCGAATCACCGTTTACGTCGAAAGCAAGCGGTCCGAAAGCATCATACAACGGGGGAAAGATTCCGTCACCGAGAGCTTCGTAGTCGTTAGTCGCAAGGAATGCAAGAACGTGCGGAACGACTTTAAGGACCATATCGGTAATTGTATCCGATGAAGGCGGGAAAGCCTGTTCACCGTTGCTGTCGATAAGCGGGAAGGTGTTCATTCCGCTGACTACGATAAAAGCTGTTTTGGGTTCAGTCGCAAAAGACGGAACAAAAACAGCAAGAACCATAATTGCGGAGAGTACAATACTGATAAAGGATTTCAAAATTTTATTCATGTTATCATCTCCTTAAAGGCATTTTAACATAAAATAAACAAATTGCCAATATAAAAAATAAATCTTATCTTGGTGTATTTTGAAAAATACCTTGATTTTCCTTTCAAAATACACTATAATTATAGTCAACATATTGTGGTTCAAGGAGGACTATCCATGAAACAGTTTAAAAGAGTTATTGCATTGATAATCGCAGTCGTTATGATGGTGAGTTTTGCATCCTGCTCAATGATTGATGAAACTCCGGTTGACATTACAAACGACAACATCAAAATCGGTGTAATCATTAAAGATTCAAGAGATACTTCATCAGGTGATACAGGCTATGCTATGGCCGCAATTAACGACGTTCTCGGTCTTGGTTACGGCATCGGTGAAGAAAGATTTACTACAATCGAAAGCGTAAATCCTGACGATGAAGCTGCAGTTTCAGCTGCTCTTACAGAATTTATAAACAAAGAGTGTAACCTTGTTATCGCTACTGACAACGCTTACCTTGACGATATAGAGAAGATTGCAGGCGGCGATAATGAAGATATCAAGTTCTTCGTTCTTAATGCAGAGGACAACGGTAAAAACATTTACGGCTATAAGGCTGATATGACAGCAGCAATGTACTTCACAGGTCTTGTTGCAGGTATGAAGGCTGTTGCTCTTGAAATGCCGAAGGTTGGCTTTGTTGCTGCAAACGAAGAAAACATTGAACTTCTTAATGCTTTTGCAATGGGCGTTAAGGCTGCTTCAGCAGATGCAAAGGTTGCTGTTGCTTACGGTGCAGACGCTGCTGACAAGCTTATCAAAGACGGTTGCGCAGTTCTTGCTTCAGATTATGAAGACGAAGCAGTTGCTAAGGCTGCAGCAGATGCAAAGGTATTTTTCTGCAGCTTTGGTTCAGAAACATATCTTAACGCAACAAACGAGGAAACAGGCGAAAAGCTTTACGAATCAGCTTTCCTTTGCGCTCCGCTTTACAACTATACTCAGCTCTATGTAAATGCAATTAAGGCTATTGTTGAGGAGAAAGAGCCTGAAACAGCTTTCGAGGGCGGTTATCTTGAGGGTATCGTATATCTTTCTGATCTCAGCGAAGCTAACGTTGCAGAGGGAACACAGGAGGCAGTAAATGCAGCAGTTGCAGCTTATGCTGACGGTTCTCTTGAAATCAAAGTTGATGCATCAGCAGTTCTTGATAACGTTAATGTAATCAAATAATCAGAGATTATATAAAACAGCGGGCTGTACTGTCCGCTGTTTTTTGCATATATTTGAATAAAATCAAAATCAGTGTTAATATTTAATTCAGGTTGGTGATGGCGTTTTGTCTAAAATAGGTCTGGTAGTAGAGGGCGGCGGAATGCGCGGCATATACGGTTGCGGAGTCCTTGATGCTTTTCTTGAAAACTCAATCAGTTTTCCGTATGGAATAGGGGTTTCTGCAGGTTCGGCGAATCTTGCTTCTTTTATTGCGGAGCAGGAGGGACGTAATTACAGGTTCTATACAAGCTATGCCTTTGACGATAGATACATGAGCTTTAAAAACTTTGTTACAACAGGATCGTTTTTCGGAATGGATTATATTTATTCTGAGCTTAATGAGCTTGTTGATCCGATCAATTTCGAAAAGCTTGTAAACAGTAAAATGGAATACTACGTTGTAGCTGTTGATGCACAGACAAGTAAGCCTGTATATTTCAGTAAAGAGGATATAAAAAAACACAAAGGCGATATTTTCAAGGCATCGAGTGCAGTTCCGGCAATGTGCAGACCGATCGAAATTGACGGGAAAGAATATTTTGACGGCGGAGTTTCAGATTCAATTCCCGTACGTCGCGCGTTGGATGACGGCTGTGACAAGATTGTTGCTATTCTTACGCGCCCCAGAGGCTACGTTAAAAAGCCTGAAATGGGCAAAGCTATTTATTCGGAAATACTTAAAGATTATCCTGCTATAATCAAGGCGATGAATGTGCGCCATTACATTTACAATAAGACTCTTGAAAATTTATTCAAGCTTGAAGAGCAAGGTAAAGCGTTTGTTTTCTGCCCTGATAAAACAGAAAATGTTAGCCTGATTACGCGAAACAAAGAGGATCTTGTAACCCTTTATAATGAGGGCAGGGTTTCGGCAGAAAATCAGTTGGAAAAGTTAATAGCTTTCATGAATGAATAAAAGGAGCTGCTTCGGCAGCTCCTTTTGCTTAATTCATTACATATTCACCTGAGAACAATTCCGTAATCGCATCCTTTAGGTTGCGGTTTTCTTCTTTCAGGAAATCGGGATCGTCAAGTATTATCTCTCTTGCAAAACGGTTGGCTTCGTTAAGAATTGCGGTATCCGTAAGCATTGCGATCTTCATTTCGGGAAGTCCGTGCTGTCGCGATCCGAAGAAGTCGCCCGGACCGCGCATCTTAAGGTCTTCATCGGCAATTTTAAAGCCGTCGGTTGTGCTTGTCATAACCTTCATTCTGCGCTGTGCGGCTTCGTTTTGTGCATCGGTTATAAGGATGCAGGTGGATTTGTACTGTCCTCGTCCGATTCGTCCGCGGAGCTGATGAAGCTGCGAAAGACCGAAGCGTTCTGCGTTTTCGATAACCATAATTACGGAATTCGGCACGTCTACGCCGACTTCAATAACAGTCGTAGCCACAAGGAGTCGAATTTCACCCGAAACAAATCTTGCCATTACATCTTCTTTGTCTTTCGGCTTCATTTTACCGTGAAGAAGTCCAACTGAGTATCCGCTGAAAAATCCTTTTGAAATATTTTCTGCGTATTCCTGCGCCGCCGCAAGGTCTGTTTCTCCCTCTTCAACCAACGGACATACAATATATCCTTGTCTGCCTTCGTCAAGATGTTTCTTAACGTAGTTGAATGCACGCGGTCTTTTTGCAGTGTCAATATAATAAGTTTCGATCGGTTGTCTTCCGGGCGGAAGCTCATCAAGAACCGAAACGTCGAGATCACCGTACAGCATAAGTGCGAGCGTACGCGGAATCGGTGTTGCAGACATAACCAGTGTGTGCGGACGGTTGCCCTTACTGCTTAATGCTCCTCTGTGCTTAACGCCGAAGCGGTGCTGTTCGTCTGTTATAACAAGGCCGAGCTTATTAAATTCAACATCGTTCTGTATGAGAGCGTGTGTGCCGACAATGAGGTTAATTTCACCGTTTTTCAGATGAGCTTTGATGTCTCGTTTTTTAGCGGCAGTAACCGAGCCCGTGAGAAGAGCAACTTTTATATCAGTATTTTCAAAAAACTTCATACAGGTTTTGTAGTGCTGCTGGGCAAGAATTTCCGTCGGTGCCATAAAAGCGGTTTGATATCCGTTTCTTGCAACGGAATAGATAAGCGCGGCGGCAACTGCGGTTTTACCTGAGCCGACGTCACCCTGAACAAGGCGGTTCATAGTGAAGTTCGAAGTCATTTGTGAAATACTTTCTTTTATTGCACGCGCCTGAGCTCCCGTAAGGGTGAAGGGGAGAAGCTTTGTGAATTCTTCCGTATAGTCCTGCGTTATGCTGACGGGTGTGCTTTCTTTGCGGTTTCCTTTCAGCTTCATAAGACCGAGTTGGAAAATGAAAAGCTCTTCAAAAATCAGCCTGCGACGAGCTTCTGAAACAGAATCTTCGTTCGTGGGAAAGTGCAATTCATAGATGGCCTTGTTGATTTCCATAAGACAAAGCTTGTCTCGAAGAGACTGAGGGATACAGTCTGTGAAATAATCTTTTCTTGCTTCGTAAGCCTGAGTGACAAGCTTTTCGATTGCTTTTGAATTAATGCCTGCGCTCTGGTGGTAGATAGGACGTATCCTTGCTCCGTTTTCAACCGTAGCAATAAGAGGGGAATTCATTTCACGTCGGTGAAAATTTCCGCCTACTTTGCCGTAAAACAGATATTCCTGACCTGCCTCAAGCGATTCGGCGGCATACTTATTGTTAAAAATTGTGATGTTCATAAGGGACTCACCGTCAGTCGCGACAGTTTTGTAAATCGTCATCCCTTTTCGGATTTTTGCTCCGCGCGGCTTGTGGTTAACAACTGCCCGAATGCAACAGCTGCTGTCAAAAGGAGCAGCTGTTATCGAAGTGATTTTGCTCCAATCCATATAATCTCGTGGATAAAAACGCAAAAGATCACCGACGGTGAAAATACCGAGCTTGTTAAGGATTTTAGCCCTCTTTTCACCGACGCCTTTAAGATATTGAATGTTGGTGTTTTTGTCCATTATTCAACAGTCCAGTCGTTTACGTTATAAAAATAGTCGCTGATAATAGTTTTTGATTCAGTCAGGATCCGCGGTCCTTTTACGGTTATACCCTGACGGTAAAGTACGGGGATGAAGGGAAGTTCATCCGTAAACGTATCAAGGAACTCCTGCATAGTTTTCTTTCCTTCAAGGAAAAGATTGTAATCGGTTGCAGATTTACATGCGGGATCAATTCCGAACGAATATCCGCCGTTCTCTGTGAAAAATCCGTTGAGATAAAAGCTGTTCGGAAGCATTACTTCGCCGATGTAAAGGTCATAAGCTCCTTCTTTAACAGCATTAACGTAGTTTTTATATGAATATTCTTTTATGACAACGATGATGTCAGCCTTTGCAAGGGTCTGCTGAATATTTCTCGCCATCGCAAGCTTGAAGCTGTTTTCTTTGTTTACAATCAGTCTTAATTCAAGCTTTCCCGTATAAGCGGAATAGCGGATTCCGTAGTCGCTTACCTTGTCAAAGCCTGCTCGCTCGAGAAGATCAATTGCTGCATCGTCGTTAAATTTAACAGGCATAACAGAACATCCTTTGAGCGCGTGATAAGCCGGATGGAACGGCGTTGCAGTCGGCTGCGCAAAGTCGGAGAAAGCGACGGTTGAGATATTACTGCGGTCAACGAGAAGTGATATCGCGCGACGTACCATGCTGTCCTTGAGCTTGTTGGATTGGGAATTTACACCGAGGTAAACAAAGTTGGTAGTGTCAAATTTTGTGCTTGCACCTGTATATCTTTTAAAGGATCCCTCTGAAAAGTTTTCTGTATAAAAGTCAATCTGATTCAGGTCGAAAAGGGTAGTAATGGAAGATGTTTCTGTAATATCCTTGAGCCCGATCTGGTTGTACTGCGGATGATATGAACCGAGACGCTCTTTGTTCACAACGAGCTTGCGGCTGTCTTTTTCCTGAACAATACTGTATCGGCCACTTCCGATCGGGAAAGACAGATTTCCGTCAGAGTTATTATTCTTATCGCTATCTTTTTTGATGATCGGGAAAGTAAGGTTAGCAACAGCGTTGGGATCAACCTGCTTAAGAGTGAAAACGACGTTGCCGTTACCGTCAGCTCCTGCGGTGGAAAAATTGTTGAGCAGGGGAGAGTAGAATTTACTGTTCTTGGCCAACGTGAAGGAGTAAACAATATCCTGAGAAGTAAGAACTGAGCCATCACTGAAAGTGAGATTGGTTTTGATTTTTACGCTCAGCTTTCTTCCTGATAAAGTATAACTTTCTGCGATGACGGGTTCTGTGCTGAAATCATTGTTAACATTGAACAGCGGATCGAAAATGAGCATTGCAATGTTGCGGTTTGTTTCTGTTTCGCATACGAATGGATTGAGTGAATCGGTTCGTAGGTAAGGTATTGTGTACCCGATTGCATCAATTCCTTTGATCGGTTCGGTAACGGATGTATCTGTTGAAGGATCGATTGAAAGATCCAACGGTTCACAGCCTGCAAAAGTTGCGGTCAGTAATGTTGCACAAAGCAGTGCTGAAAATATTCTTTTTGCTTTTCTCATCAGAACACCTCTTTTACATAACTGAAATCGGTTCAACAGAAACTGTCAGACCTGTATTTTCGTTTATTTCAAAAATGCAACCGTCAAGCTTGATGTTGTTTTCTTCGGTTTTGAATCTTGTCGGAAGACCTGTTTTCAGAGCTTTGATAACGCATTCGCTCTCGACCCCGAGAACGGAAGTATCCGATCCGCACATTCCGAGGTCTGTGATGTAGCCTGTCCCGCCGGGGAGAATACGTGCATCTGCCGTCTGAACGTGTGTATGTGTTCCGAAAAAGGCGGAAATTCTTGAGTCCGCATAAACTGCAAGAGCACGTTTTTCACCCGTTGATTCGGCGTGAAAATCTACGATTTTAATTCTGCAATCCTTGGTTTCTTCGATTGCTTTGTCAAGGCTGTCGAAAGGATTTGCAAAGTTCGAATTCATATAAGCCGTACCAATAAGGTTGATAATGCCGATGCGGTAAGCCCCCATATCAATTGTTGCAATGCCTTTTCCCGGCACACTCGGGTGCATATTGTAAGGGCGGACGATGTCGTTTCTTTCGTCAAGATACTGATGGATTTCAGCTCGTCTGAAAACGTGGTTACCTGTTGTTATAACGTCAACACCGCTTGCGAAAAGGTGGTCTGCGGAAAAGGGGAGAATGCCGTTACCTGTTGCGGAGTTTTCGCCGTTGGCAATGCATATATCAATATTATAAAGCTTTTTCAATCCGGGAAGTTTTTTGCGGACGAATTCGCATCCGCTGTTGCTGACGACGTCACCCAGCGCAAGTATTTTCATTGGATTTGCTCCTTTTTATAATTTTTCTGAAAGTTATGGCATACATAACGGTGATAACAATTCCTGTCACAAGCCACGAAACGGGATAAGACAGATAAAGCGTAAAGATTGAACGGAAATGCGGGAAAACGGTGAATACCCAGATTACTCTCAATCCGCAGATGCCGACAAGAGATACAATCATCGGGATAACCGATTTGCCGAGACCTCTCATTTGACCTGTAGTAACATCGAGAACACTGTTTATGATATATGTCACCGCAAAAAGACGCAAGCGGATAAGTCCCATATCAATAACTTCGCTGTCCGTTGAAAATACGGTAAGAATCTGCGGCCCGAACGCGAGAAGCGCAACACCGAAAAACGCCGCGATCGCCATACTGATTCCGACACAGTTGAAATAAACCTTACGTATTCTTTTGTGCTGTCCTGCACCGAGATTCTGCGAAGTGAAGGTTGTTGCAGTCTGCGAGACGGAATTACAACAGGTGAAAATAATGCTGTCAACGTTTCCTGAAGCAGTGTTTCCTGCAATTGCCGCAGCTCCGAAAGAATTGATAGAGGACTGAATAATAACGTTTGAAAGTGAGAAAAGTGAACCCTGAAGTCCGGCAGGAATACCGATTCTGAGAATATCTTTAAGCTCGTCTTTATAAAAACGGAGCTTTTTGATTGAGACGTGTATGTAACTGTTGATGTTCAGAAGAATGTAGAGAACGCATGTCGCGGAGACATATTGTGAAATGATTGTCGCAAGTGCAACACCTGCAACGTCCATATGAAGTTTAATAACAAAAATCAGGTTGAGAACAACGTTGAGTATGCCTGTGGCTGTAAGAATATAAAGAGGCCTTTTGCTGTCTCCCGTTGAACGTAAAATGGAAGCTCCGTAGTTGAAAACCATATTAGCGGGAGTGCCAAGGAAAAATATACGAAGATAAAGCGTAGAAAGTGAGTGAATATCTTCGGGTGTGCCCATCATGCTGAGAGCATACGGAGAAATCAGAACACCGAGAATACCTATTGCCACACCGCTGAGGACTGAGAGAAGCATTGCCGAGTGAACCGCACGGTGTACGGAAGCTCCGTCACCGGCGCCGATGTGCTTTGCTACTACAACTCCCGAACCCATTGAAAGACCGAGAAAAAGGTTCAGAAACAGATTGACGAGTGTTGAAGTTGCGCCGACCGCCGCTAGGGAAGTACTTCCTGCAAACCTGCCGACGACCATGACGTCAGCTGCATTGTATACTATCTGCAGAAGTCCCGTTATCATAAGCGGGAAAGCAAAACTGATTATCTTTGGAAACAGCACAACGGTTGTCATATCCATGCTGTATCGTTTTTTTGACATCTTAGACCACTTACCTTAAATTAATTCACTATACATTATAGCAAATCAAAAAACAAATGTACAGAAAAAAGAAATAATTGTTGACATACATTCAGAAAAATATTAGAATTAGTATGCTAAAAATATTCTGAGGAGAGAAAATAATATGCGTAAAATTAAAAAACTCATTGCGGTAATTCTTGCAACAATGATTATGATGTCAGTTGCATCCTTTTCAATGTCAGCTTCGGCTGCAACAGCTCCAGAATTCAGTGTTACACTTGTTTCGGAAAATGATTCAACTGCAGTCGTAAGATTTTCAATGCTTAAGGGTGCTTTCAATTCACTTGATTTTACACTCTACACATCATCAGCATTTACAGCATGCACAAACATTGAACAGACAGAAGAGTTCAAAACAAAGGGCTGTATGGCTATGACAAACCCTGCAACAAAAATGGTTTCAATCGCAGGAACAAATGTTGTTGACAAGGCAACTTCAATCGTTGACTTCACGCTTACCAAGAAATCGGCAAACCCGATTAAAAACACAGATATCGGTGTTGTAGTTGAAAACTGCGTAATTACGGTTAGCGATCCTGTTATGGGTAACAAGAACATCGATCTTACTGATGACGTAAAAGTTACAATTGATTTGAAGAGCTTCCAGCTCAACGACGCTGCTGTGAAGATGGATTATAAGTCCAACTACACAATCCGCTATGAAACAAACTATGCTGCAAACGAGCTTACCTGGACTTCTTCAGACGAGGATGTTGTTTCAGTAGATGAAAACGGCAGGCTCACAACAAACGGTACCGGCGATGCAACGATTACGGTTACAAGTGCTGACGGTCGAGTTAATGAAACTTGCGAAGTGAGCGTAAAATACACTTGGTGGCAGTGGATTATCGTCATCGTTCTTTTCGGTTGGATCTGGTATTAATTGAATGATTTAAAGCAGTCTTTCTCTTCGGGGAAAGACTGTTTCTTTTTTTCTTATTTATATTGACAAAAGAAGCTAATTTTAATAAAATTCAATCATAGCGTTTTTGCTTTAAAGTGCTAAAAAGGAGGAATTTTATGCAGACAACAATGGCATCAATTATGGGTAACCTCATAAAGCATGTTGAAAAGAAAATTATAATGGAATCCTTGCCGATTAACGAGTGGGAGAGCTATACCGGCTGGCACCACAAGCCCGGCGAGTTTACATACGACAATATGCCCAGGCAGATTATGAAAATCGGCGACCGCTGGAGCGTAGGCTATGACGCAACAAGATGGTTCAGGGCGACCGTAACCGTGCCCGAAAGTATGGACGGAAAGAAGCTTTACCTTTATGCAGGTTTCGGCGGTGAAGCACTTGTAAGAATCAACGGAAAAATCATCGGTGCTTTCAGTGATGAAGCAGGTTGGAGGGACCGTACTGTTGTAATCGTAGAAAATAACAAAGCAGGGGACAAGCTTGATATCGAGATTGAAGCAACTGTTAACTGCGGCTGCTTCTGCGACGAAGCTATGGCGGGCGCAAAAGACCATATGTATACAATGAAGTTTGCGCACCTTTCTGCTATCAACGTTGAGACCCAGAAGTATTGGTACGATATCAAGAGCGCTTACGACAGCCTTGAGCAGATCGACAACAAGGTGATTTATGACAGCGTTTACAGAGCGATTGACGAATCACTTCACGTTCTTGATTTCGATTTTGATGACGAAACTTTCTATAAGAGCGTTCCTGCAGCAAATGAGCTTCTTATTAAACTTCTTGAAGAAATTCCCGATGCAAAGCAGGGTACACTGTGCATGATCGGCCATTCACATCTTGACGTTGCATGGCTGTGGACAACACGTGAGCTCGTCAGAAAAACTGCAAGAACATTCTCCAATAACCTCGCAATGATGAGAGAATATCCTGATTTCAAGTTCACCCAGAGTCAGGCTATTGTCTATGATTATATGAAAAAGTATTATCCCGATATCTTTGAGCAGGTCAAGGAAGCTGTCAAAGCAGGCCGCTGGGAAATCGTGGGTAACACCTGGTGCGAAGCTGATACAAACCTTGCAAGCGGTGAGTCTCTTGTCCGTCAGCTCCTTTACGGCCGTGAATACTTTTTGAAGGAATTCGGCGTGTCATCAGATGTTTACTGGCTTCCTGACTGCTTCGGCTTTACATGGGCTCTTCCGCAGGTCATCAAGCGCTCGGGTATGAAGTATTTCTACACGGCGAAGCTTTACTATAACGCAACTCACAAGTTCCCGTATTCGGTATTCAACTGGCGTTCACATTCAGGCGATGAGGTTGTTGCCTGCGTTCAGCAGCAGCACTATCAGGGCGAGTACGATGCTGAGTATATCAAGGATAACTGGGAGCGTACAAACCAAAAGAATATCACTAAAAAATCTGTCGGCTCGTTCGGCTACGGTGACGGTGGCGGCGGCGTAACAATCGGTCAGATCGAACGTTCAAAGCGTTTTGAAAATATGCCCGGTATGCCGAAGGCTAAGAATACTTTTGTTGCCGATTTCTTCCGCGGGACAGAAGATTGCAAAGACGAAATTCCTACCTTCAACGACGAACTTGTTTACGAAAACCACAGAGGTACATTCACAAGCCAGGCCTTCATTAAGAAGAATAACCGTCGCGGTGAATTCCTTTTCAGAAACGCTGAGTTTGCAAACGTTCTTTCAAATACACTTCTTGGTGACGAATATCCGTCAGAAAAAATGGAGGAAGGTTGGAAACTTCTTCTTACAAATCAGTTCCACGATATTCTTCCAGGTACATCAATCCACGAAGCAATGGAAATGACACGTGAAGAGTACGTGCAGATGAACGAGATCGGAAACGGACTTCTCTCTTCTGCAGTTGAGCATATCAATAAAAACGTTGATGTCACAACTGACGGTATAATCGTATGGAATATGAACTCAATGCCGATTACAGGAACGGTAAACGTGAAGCTTCCGTTTGATGCAGGAAAGATTGTCGATGAAAACGGTAATGCCTGCCGCTTTGTAAAGGACGGCGAGAACGTTATGTTCATCGCAAAGGACGTTCCGCAGATGGGCTTCAGAGTTTATAAGGTTGAAAAGGACGAAGCTTCTTTTGATAAAGTTATCGCCGAGAAGAATCTTCTTGAAAACGCAAAACTTAAAGTTACTCTTGATGAAAATGCTGAAATCACAAGTATTTACGACAAGGTAAACGGCAGAGAAGTTCTTACGGCAAACGGTAATACTCTTACAATTTTCCAGGATAAGCCGATTCACGAAAGCGCATGGAATCTCGAGCTTAACTATCAGAAAAAGCGTTGGGACCTTACAAAGGCAGACAGTATCGAGGTGGTAGCTGCTGACGAGGTCAAGGGTGTCATAAGAGTTGTAAGAAGCTTTAATAAGTCAACAATCACTCAGGATATAATCCTCTATGCCGATGCTGATTATATCGACTTTGACACAAAGGTAGACTGGTACGAAACAGAAAAGGTGCTCAAGGCGGCATTCCCTGTAAGCGTTATCAGCTCACACGCAACATATGAGATTGCGCACGGTTCAATCGACAGACCGACTCATTGGAATTACAGCACAGACCTTGTCCGTTTTGAAGTATGCGGTCACAAGTGGGCAGACCTCTCGGAAGGCGACTACGGTGTGAGCCTCATCAACGACTGCAAGTACGGTTACGACATCAAGGACAGCCTTATGAGAATCACTCTTATGAGAGCTCCGATTTGTCCCGATCCCGTTGGTGATAAGGGCGTAAGCACGTTCGTTTACAGACTTTATCCGCACGCAGGAAACTGGTCACAGGCTGAGACTGTTAAGTATGCTTTCGAGCTCAATCAGCCGCTCAAGGGCTTTGCAGCTGAAGATCAGGCAGGTAATCTCGGCAGCGAAAAATCCTTCGTTGAGGTTAACAGGAGAAATATCGCTGTTGATGCCGTTAAACCCGCTCAGGACGGAAACGGAATTATCGTCCGTATGTACGAGGCAGGTAAGTCGAGAGGTAACGTCAAAGTTAAGCTCAACTTCGCAGATGTTAAGAAAGTTATCGAATGTAACCTTATGGAGGTTGACGAGAACGAAATCCCCGTCAATGCAAACGAATTCGAGTTTGATATAACTCCGAACCAGGTAAGAACATTCAGAGTTATCATATAAAATTTAAAGGAGCGGATCTGATCCGCTCCTTTTGTTCATCTTTCGTTTATTCTTTCTTCAACACACTCTTTCCAACGTCGTGCAATAAGCTGATGTCCGCCTGTTGTCGGATGAACACCGTCCCACAGGAGATTGAAAATATCCGTTGTCTGTGCAGATTCGTCAAACATATCCTGAAGCGGTACAAAAACCGCACCGTGTTCCTCTGCAACCTCTTTGGCTATCTGCGAATATGCAGAGACGTTCTTCTTCATAAAATTACTGTATTCAACGTTTTTGGAAATTCCGAAAAACGGCTCCATTATGACGATGAGAGTATCAGGCTTTTTTTCGAGAATTTCGTCAAGAAGCAAACGATATATTTTTCTGTACCGTTCGGGATCGGATCCGATACCGTTTTCAAAACTGAAGTTCAGGTCGTTTATGCCGACGAGAATGCTGACGATTGTCGGATTGATAAGAATACAGTCTTCCTGCCATCTGCCGTAAAGATCCGAAATTCTGTTTCCGCTGATACCGCGGTTTACGACCTCGATATTTTTGTCAAAATTATCGGCATACATTTCCGAAGCCAGAATATATTGATAGCCGTGACCGTGAATGTGATTCAGGTCCTGATTTCTGCCTCTGTTGCCGTCAGTTATGGAATCTCCCTGAAAAAGGATAATGTCATTATTCTTCAGTCTGAACATAATATCAACCTCCATCGGGAAAGATTATATCACGTGCGGTTGTCCAAAAGCAATAACGGGATTTGAATTAATCTATTTACTTTATTCTGAAAATGTGTTAGTATATCAAAAAATGCGATGGGTGATTGATATGTTGTTTTTTAAAAAGAACAAAGAGCCTAAAACAGTAAAAATTGCAGATCTGGATTTCCTCACCCCCGAGGCGAGAGAAGCTTTCAGAGTGCTTGAAATTGAAACCACAGAGCAGCTTCGCGGTAAAGAAGCGGACAATTTTTATCTTGATTACTGTGTCGAGAGCGGAGGGGTTGCAGACCGCGTTATTCTTTATGAGATGCGCGCTGCTGTCTACTTTGCAAATACTGCAAAGCCCGATCCGAAGAAACTCCGCTGGTGGTACTGGAAGGATGCTCTTGTGAGCAGCGAAGAAACGGAAGAGGAAAATGAGTAGAAAATATATGTCTACAAAAATCGCCTGCTACACGGGGTATTTCGTGCAGGCGATTATTAATAATTTAGCACCCCTTTTTTATGTTGTTTTTCAGAATGAATTTGACATAAATTACACCAAAATAAGCTGGCTGATAATGCTTAATTTCATAACACAGCTTTTCGTCGATATCGCTTCCGTAAAAGTTATCGCGAAGCTCGGATACAGAACTTCAATTGTCCTTGCCCACGTTTTCAGCTCTGTCGGGCTTTGCCTTCTGGGAGTTCTGCCGCGAGCGATGGAAAACCATTACATAGGCCTTGTAATCCCGATAATTATTTATGCTACGGGTTCGGGACTTATAGAAGTTCTTGTCAGTCCTATTGTCGAAGGCTTACCGCTTGACAATAAATCAGGCGAAATGAGTTTTCTTCACTCGTTCTATTGTTGGGGACAGATGTCCGTTGTATTGCTGACGACGGTTGCAATTAAATTTGTCGGAACTGAAAACTGGGTTTATGCGCCGATGCTCTGGGCAATAATTCCGCTTGTGAATATGTTTGCTTTTATGCGTGTGCCGATTTTTCCGCCCGTTCCCGAAGGCGAGGACGAGATGAAGGTGAGTGAGCTTTTCAGAAACGGAACGTTCATTCTTCTTACGGTTATGATGCTTTGCTCGGGCGCAAGCGAGCTTGCAATGGCACAGTGGGCATCAACCTTTGCCGAGAAAAGCCTTGGAGTGGACAAGCTTACGGGCGATCTGCTCGGGCCGTGTCTTTTCGCTTTCTTGATGGCGTCGGGAAGAGTAGTTTTCGGAATAGTAGGGGACAAGATTGATATCAAAAAAGTCCTCGCATTCAGCGCAGTATTGTGCGTGGTGGCATATCTTATTTCAACGCTCTCAAAAGCTCCTGTTGCATCGCTTGTCGGCTGCGGTTTATGCGGACTTTCAGTTGCGACAATGTGGCCCGGAGTATTCAGCTTTGCTTCAAAGTTTTTCCCGCGCGGAGGAACACCGCTTTTTGCAATGCTTGCTGTTTTCGGCGACTTCGGCTGTGCATTCGGCCCGTGGCTCGCAGGCGTTGTTTCTGACAGCGTAAGGGAATCTTCAATGAACTTTGATCCTCTTAAATTCGGACTGATGATTTCCGTTGTATTCCCGATAACAATGATAATCGCAATTATGGCACTGTCAAAAAAAGAACATAAAAAAACGGTGGAAGCTTAACTTCCACCGTTTAATTTTTTGTTAAGTATTATTTCTCTTCGAGGGGTTTTTCGTCAACCTCTTTCATCTGATCGATAACACTCTGACGACGTTCAGCAAGTTCGCGGTACATACGCTCTTTCTTCTCACCTGAAAGGTCATAGAAGAACTTCGGAATGAGACCGAGAATACCTGTAACTGTCGGAAGCAGTGTACACATCATGAAGAGATAGTACTCTGTCTTTGCACTCTGGTTACCGAAACCTGCGCCCTCTTTATAGCCGATGTTAGCAAGGATCGCAGACTTGATTGTAGCACCGAGTGTGCTTACGAGTTTTCTGGAAAGGTCTTTTGCAACACCTGTGATACCCTCTGTTCTGTAACCGTTCTTCCATTCACCGTAGTCAATGGTTTCGTTACGCATTTCCTCAGGAATAACATTCTTGATACCCCAGAAGGCCATCCAGATTGTCTCTCTGATCATAAATGCAGGAATCATAACTGCAAGCTTCTTGTAGTTCTTGTTGATAGAACCGACAGCAAATACGCCTAACATAAGCACGTCGCTGATGTGTGAACTTGCGATCCACAAAACTCTTGTTGAGAATTTCTCTCTTGCTTTTGTAACCCAGGCAAAGCTTGTGGGTGACACGAAAGCACCGGGGATACCAACGATTGTGGTCATTGATGCAAAACCGAGAACGTTTATGTAGTAGTAGTTTACACCTGTGTCCATACCGAAAGCTGAAAGGAACTCAGTCAAGGTAAGGATGAGCAAAGGCTTGTTGTTCAGGATTGACTTGAAGCCCTGGAATACGCTCGGCTTTTCGTTACGCTGGAGGATTCTTTCCTTCGTTGTGAATACGAAGAAGAGACCCATAGCACTTGCAACAGCCGTAGTGAAAACACCGCCCGAAATAAACAGAGCTTTCATCGGTATCTTAAGAACACCGTGGTTAACAAGGTCGATGAGAAGACCCATAAGAATTTCAGGAGCCTTTTCAACAAAACCGGAAAGCAACTGAGCCTGAGTGATCAGTCGCGTTCGTTCGATAACGTTCGGTGTGATCGTCGAAAGCATACCTGTTCTTGCGATTCCGCTGATTGTACCGATAACCTCGTTAACAACGTGGAATAACAGGTAGAAGATCAACTTACCCATATGGTAAGGACCTGTGTTCGCAAACAGAATGGGAAGAATCCAGTAGACGATTGAAAGGAAGAATCCGGGACCTGCGGCGAAAAGAAGCCAGGGTCTGAATTTACCTAATCTCGTTCTTGTTCTGTCCACCATTGCGGCAAGAAAGATATCGTTGATAACGTCCCATATACCGTTGATGAATGTAACAACTGTCTGGAATTTCAAACCGACCTGAACGATGTCAGTAATGAAAATGTCCTGATACTTGTTTATGTTAAAGCTCTGAGAGATATCATAAACAACATATGCAGTTGTTTCCTTCGAACCAACGTAACGTCGATGGTTGGATATGGAGCGCGCCGCTTTCTCTTCTTGCTGCTGAACGGAAACTGCGCTGTCTGACATTTAAATTTTCTCCTTTCGAAAAATACTTAAAATAGCAATTCAATTATACCACATTATAACTCAAGTTGCAACAAAAAAAGGGCAGATTTTTCTGCCCTTTAATGTTTATTAAGATTTTGAAGAATTATCTGAAGCGTTTGAGTCGATTTCCTTCATCTGATTAACAACGCTCTGACGGCGTTCAGCAAGTTCGCGGTACATACGCTCTTTCTTCTCACCTGAAAGGTCGTAGAAGAATTTCGGGATAAGACCGAGGATACCTGTGACTGTCGGAAGCAATGTACACATTGTGAAGAGAAGTCTTTCAGTCTGTGCTGACTGGTTGCCGAAGCCTGCGCCCTCTTTATAGCCGATGCTTGCGAGGATAGCGGACTTGATTGTACCGCCGAGTGTACCTACGAGCTTCTGTGCAAGGTTCTTTGCAACACCTGTCATACCCTCTGTACGGTAGCCGTTCTTCCATTCACCGTAGTCGATAGATTCGTTACGCATTTCTTCGGGAATAACACTCTTGATACCCCAGAATGCCATCCAGATTGTCTCTCTGATCATAAACGCAGGGATCATAACTGCAAGCTTCTTGTAGTTATTGTTGATGGAGCCGATGAAGTAAACGCCGAGCATAAGAACGTCGCTGACGTGTGAACTTGCGATCCACAATGTTCTCGTGGAGAACTTCTCACGTGCCTTTGTAACCCAGGCGTAACTTGTCGGGGAAACGACTGCACCGGGGATACCAACGATTGTACTCATTGAAGCAAATCCGAGAACGTTTATGTAGTAGTAGTTAAGACCTGTATTCAAGCCGAAAGCTGAAAGGAACTCTGTAAGAGTGAGGATAAGCAACGGCTTATTGTTAAGGATTGACTTGAAGCCCTGGAGAATACTCGGTTTCTCGTTTCGCTGAAGAACTCTTTCCTTCGTTGAGAACACGAAGAAGAATCCCATAAAGCTGACTGCGCCCGAAGTAACAAGACCTGCAGAAACGTACAGAGCTTTCATCGGAATCTTGATTGCACCGTGGTTAACAAGGTCAATGAGCAAGCCCATAAGGATTTCGGGAGCCTTCTCGATGAAACCGGAGAACAAGCTTGCCTGAGTGATCAGTCGTGTTCTTTCAATAACGTTCGGCGTGATTGTCGAAAGCATACCGGTTCTTGAGATTGCGTTAAGTGAATCGTTTAGGTTCTTTACAAGTTGGAAGATCAAGTAGAACGCCAGCTTACCTGCATGGTAGGGGCTGGTGCCTGCGAAGAGTACCGGCAACAACCAGAAAACCATAGAGATCAGGAAACCGGGACCTGCAGAAAGAAGGAGCCAGGGTCTGAATTTACCCAACCTCGTTCTTGTTCTGTCAACGATTGCTGCAAGGAAAATGTCGTTGATAACGTCCCAAATACCGATAATAAACGTAACCAGCGTCTGGAAACTCAAACCGACCTGAACGATATCGGTGATGAAAACGTCCTGATATTTGTTTATGTTAAAACTCTGTGAGATGTCATAAACAACATATGCAGCTGTTTCCCTTGAGCCGACATAACGTCGGGTATTTGATATGGTACGACCGGCCTTAACTTCCTGCTGCTCTGTTACATTGTCCTTAACAGCTACAGCACTTTCTGCCATTATACCGCCTCCTTCAGACATAATTATACAAATTTTAATCATTATATCATAGTCTGTAAAAAAATTCAACTAAATATTTCTTCAACGGAAAAATATTTAGTTAAGTTCCACAAAAAAGAAAATCTGTTTGTCTGACGGAAGTTGACTTTTGATTTTTATGCAAATATAATTATCATATACTCGGTTTGAGAGGTGTGTTATGAAACGTGTTTTTCTGATTGTTCTTGATTCGTGCGGTATCGGTGCTATGCCCGACTGTGTTGATTTCGGGGACGAAAATTGCAATACATTAAAAAGAATATCACTTTCACCGTTTTTCTCGGCTGAAAATTTGATAAGACTCGGTCTTGGCAATATTGACGGAGTTGATTATCTTACGAAAACCGAAAATCCTTTGGCAGCTGTTGCTCGGATGACTGAAAAGTCCAAAGGAAAGGATACTACGATCGGTCATTGGGAGATATCGGGAATTGTTTCTGAAAATCCGCTTCCGACTTACCCTTACGGTTTCCCTCAGAATGTGCTTGATGAGTTCTCACGTTGTACGGGAAGAGGCATTCTTTGCAACAAACCGTATTCGGGAACTGATGTTATCCGTGATTACGGCAGACAGCATATTGAAACGGGAGATCTTATTGTTTACACATCGGCAGACAGTGTTTTTCAGATTGCCGCGCACGAAAGTATAGTTCCCCCTGAAAAGCTTTATGAACACTGCAGAATTGCACGGGAGATTCTGTGCGGAGAAAATGCCGTAGGGCGTGTAATTGCCAGACCTTTTGAGGGTGAATATCCTGATTTCCGACGGACCTCGAACCGTCACGATTTTTCTCTTGAACCGCCGAGAAAAACTTTACTTGATGCACTTTCCGAAAACGGAAAAAATGTTTATGCAATCGGTAAAATATATGATATTTTTGCAGGCAAGGGTGTCAACGAATATGTATTCACGTCCTGCAATGCAGACGGAATGGATAAAACGCTTGAAGCTGTCGGGAAAGATTTCGAAGGCCTGTGTTTTGTAAATCTTGTTGATTACGATATGCTGTACGGTCACCGTCAGGATGTTGACGGATATGCAAAAGCTTTTACTGCCTTTGATAATTGGTTGCCGTCGTTTGTCAGCAAGATGAAAGAAGAAGATATTCTTATGATTACGGCAGACCACGGTTGTGACCCCGGCGACAGTCACACCGACCACACGCGTGAGTATACTCCGCTTGTGGTTTATGGAAAGCCGGTTAAGCCTGTAAACCTTGGTACCCGTCAAAGCTTTGCCGACATTGCCGCAACTGTTGCAGATTATTTTGAAATACCGTTCGACTGTGACGGAGAATCGTTTATAAAAGAAATAATATAAAGTTAAGGATGACAGAGTGAAATCTGCCATCCTTTTTTATAATTTCATAAACTTAAAGCTTCCGTAGTAGCAAAGATCGAGCAGATCGTCGGAAACAGTGCTGTGTATTTTTCTTGTCTGATATGCATTTTCTGTAAGGTTGAATCCCGAAACAGCCCGCGGTACTCCGACACAAGCCTGAATTCTGCGTATTTCATCAATGAGCTTTATATTTGCAAACGGCGGATCATCATCCGGCTGTGCAAGTCCCACAGCGGTCGCAATTCCGAAAAGCTCATCACGGATGCGCTCCTCTTCGTATTCCATAATATTCGGCAGGATAAGTGCGCATAAAGATGATTTTGAGTAACCAAAATCCGCAAAAAAACTGCTGACTTTGTTAAGATGAGAGCCTTCAATCCCTCTGGAGTTACGGTGTGATGCTACTGCAAAATACATTGAGTACATCAACTTTTCAAGCGATGAAATGTCGCCCCTGTAGGCAGGGATAATGTTTCTGAAAATGCCGACGGCACCGTGAACGGCTAGGGAGCGGGTTATGATGTTGTCCGTCGAGGACAGCGTATCAATTGCAAAAGAAAATGCCGCAAGTGCGTCGTAAGCCACAGTGGATGAGGCTTCGTTCTGAATAAGTGCAGGATCGAGAATCAGAGTCGACGGAGAGTGACGGTAAGAATAATATCTGCTGTTTTCAAAATCAGTCAGTGATGAAGCGCAACAGCAGGGGATAGCGGTGAATTTTGCGCCACTTTCGTTTGTCAGAAGCATACCGCAGTCAATGACTGCACCCGAACCGATTGCAATTATAAGATCAGCTTCGTGCGAAAAAAACTCTTCGCAGGCAAGATTGTAAAGCTCATGAACGTTTGTGTTGAAAATTGTGCTGACGTGCGAAGCTGTTTTTGAACATCTGCTTTTAGTAAGGTCAAAAATTCCGCGGTTAAGGACATTTTCGCTGTCACAGATAAGTATAATTCGCTCAGCCTTTCCTGCAGAAAAATGCTCAAGTGCGTTTCTTTCAAATATGATTTTTTCGGGAAGATAAATTTCAGCCATATGATCCACTCCTTTTTTCTATTATCTGCTGAGCAAAACTGTATATTCACAAAGAGCTTTATTTGTTCAATTCACTTGATTTTAAAATTGTACGGGTATATAATATTGCAGGTGAGTTGCTGATGATTCTCCCTGAAAGCTTCGGTTCGGAACTTTCAGATGGTGGCGGAATTTACATATCAGTACAATCATATCAAAACAACTGAAACGAGGTATTTAAAATGAAAGACATTAATTTTGGTACATTTCCAACGATGATTACACCGTATCACGATGACAATACAGTTGATTATGAAGCAGTTAAGAATATTACAAACTGGTATATTGAAAACGGTTGCACAGGTATTTTTGCTGTTTGCCAGTCAAGTGAAATGGTTTATCTTTCTCTTGAAGAAAAGGTTAAAATCGCAAAGACTGTTGTTGAAACCGTAAAAGCAAGCGGTAAGGACGTTTCAGTTGTTGCTTCGGGTCATAATTCTGACGATATGGACGCTCAGGTACGCGAGCTTACAGCTATTGCAGAAACGGGCGTTGATGCAATCGTCTGGGTAAGCAACCGTCTTGATCTTCAGAACGACGGTGACGATGTGTGGATTAAAAACGCTGAGAAGCTTCTCAGCAGGCTTCCTGAAGATATCGCAATCGGTATCTACGAGTGCCCCTATCCCTACAAGCGTCTTCTTACCGAGAAAATCCTTGATTGGTGTATCTCAACGGGCAGATTCACATTTATTAAAGATACTTGCTGCGATCCTGATGAGCTTGATCGCCGTCTTGAGCAGATTAAAGGAACCTCAATAAGACTCTACAATGCAAACTCTCAGACTCTTCTTTATACTCTTAAAAACGGCGCTGCAGGTTTTTCGGGAATTATGGCAAACTTCCATCCTGATCTTTATGCATGGCTCTGCGAAAATTACGATAAGGACGAGAAAAAGGCTCAGACAGTGCAGAATTTCCTTTGCCTCAGCTCTTTCCTTGAAGCTCTTGCTTATCCGCAGACAGCTAAGTACCATATGAACAAGGTCGGAGTTCCGATGAGCCTCTGGTCCCGTTCGTGCGATCGTAAAAAGTTCACAAAATATCAGAGAATGATAATTGATGACCTTATGATTGCTGAGGAAGAGGTAAGAAGCCTTATAAAATAAGTAAAAGAGCAGTTCGTTTTGAACTGCTCTTTTTAACAGATATACGCTATTTGATTCTTGAAACTAATTGGCAGG
>JAGAKF010000064.1 GCA_017625835.1 Clostridia bacterium | reverse complement strand
TATTTTTACAAAAAACTATGAAAAATCAAGCTTTTCACGAAGTATCCCTCCGTCTTTTGCTTCGCAAAATCCACCTCCCTTTAGGCAAGGGAGGCTTTGCTCAACTTGAACTCATATGTAAATCATCCCGACAAACCCGAACCCTACGAACCTCTGAGTTGAAATCGTGTCTGTAGGGGAACATATTATGTTCCCGTTAAAACAACGGGCAGATGATATCTGCCCCTACGGCGTTGATTTAAAATATGGTCTATAAACCCGAATAAACACCGTAGTACAGTGGCTTGCTTATGCCACGAAAATTGAATTTTCTATAGGGATTTTGCACAAAAAATAACATTTTGGTATAAATGTATAGATTTATGCAGATTGGTGTGATAGAATGCGTATTGTGGATTTATTAAATTCCAGAAATTTACAGGGAAAAGGAGATATCAATAATGAAAAAATTATTGGCAATTATTCTTTCATTGGTCATGATGCTTACGGTCGTACCGATGAGTGTATTCGCAGCGGATGCTACGTCCGGCACCTGCGGTGAGAATCTTACATGGACATTCAACCCTGATACGGGTGAACTCGCCATCAGCGGTGAGGGTGAGATGTATGATTATTATCATTACTATTACGTTGGTGATAACTATTATTCTGAGTGTCCTTGGTATAGCTTTAACTCAGAAATCAGTACCGTAACGATCAGTGACGGTGTCACAAGTATTGGTGAAGGTGCCTTTGTCAATTGCGACAGCCTTGCAAATTTAACACTTCCTGAAAGTATTACAAGCATTGGAACATATGCTTTCCAGGACTGCGACAGTCTTATGAGAGTAACATTCCTCGACAGCCCGGCAAGTATTGGTGAAGGTGCATTCTATTCCTGCGACAGCCTTGTAAAGGTAACTCTTGGCAATGCGATCACAAGTATCGGTAGTAATGCTTTCAAAGCTTGCGTCAGCCTTACAAATATCGCAATTCCCGACAGCACGACAAGTATCGGCGCCGGTGCTTTTTACAACTGCAGCAGTATCAAGACAGTTACAATCGGTAAGGGTGTTAAAACTATCGGTGACAACGCTTTTTACGGTTGCTACAGTGTCACGGCTTATACCGTTGATGCTGAAAACACAGCATATTCAAGCGATGAATACAGCACGCTTTTCAACAAGGATAAGACTGAACTTATCAACTATCCTGTAGCAAACACAAGAACAAGCTATGTGATTCCCGACAGCGTTGTTGATATCAGACACAATGCATTCCGTAATGCAGATTATCTTGAAGCAGTTACCTTCGGTAAAGCTGTTAAAACTATTAGTAACCATGCATTCGATGATAGCGATAAGCTTAAAGAAGTGTCAGTCCCCGATAATGTAACAACTATCGAAGCCTATGCATTTAGTTGTTGCTATGCTCTTAAAACTGTTACAATCGGTGACGGTGTTACAACTATCGGAAACAGTGCATTCGATTGTTGCGGTAATCTTAATACAGTAACACTCGGCGATGGTGTTACAACTATCGGAGACTATGCATTCAATTCTTGCGGTAATCTTAATACAGTAACACTCGGTAACAGCGTGAAAAATATTGGTGATTACGCTTTCTACAACTGCTATAACCTTGAATGTATTGCAATTCCCGACAGCGTTACGGTTATAGGCACTCAGGCTTTTTATAATTGCGGACTCGAGAGTATCGAACTCGGTAGGGGTGTTTCCAACATCAGCAAGCACTTGTTTGCTTATTGCGATTACCTTAAAAGCGTGACAATTCCCGTTAACGTAACAAGCATTTCTTACGGTGCTTTCAGCAATTGTTACAGAATCACAGATGTCTACTACGAAGGTACACAGGAAATGTGGGAAGGTGGAGATGCTATTCTCATCGCTGCGGATAACGGTTCACTTCTCAAGGCTACAATGCACTACGGTGATGCAGAGGTTGAAGAACCCGAAGAACCTGACGTTCCCGACGTTCCTGAAGAGCCCACAACAGAGCCCACAACAGAGCCCACAACGGAGCCCACAACAGAGCCCACAACGGAGCCCACAACAGAGCCTTCAACAGAACCCTCAACGGAGCCTTCAACAGAGCCTTCAACAGAGTCCACGACGGAACCTACAACTGAACCCTCAACAGAGCCTGATGTTCCGGATGTTCCCGAAGAGCCTGATGTTCCTGTTGAACCCGATGAACCCGACGATTCAAATAAATGCGGTGAGGATGTTTACTGGTCGTTTGACGAAGATACAGGGGTGCTTATAATCTCTGGTAAAGGCAAGATGAAAGACTATTCTGCAACTGAGCCCGTTCCCTGGGATGAATACAAGGATCAGATCAAAAAGCTCATTGTTTCGGAAGACGTAACAACAATCGGCAACGATACATTCATCGGTTGCAAAAATCTCGAAGAAGTTTCACTTCCCTCAACTCTGACTAAAATTGGTAATTCCGCTTTCCGTGACTGTGTTGCTCTTGATGAAATCGAAATTCCCGAAACAGTAACGAGTCTCGGCCACTATGCGTTCTACGGTTGTTCAGGTCTTAAAGATGTCAATGTAGGCGAAGGCGTAAAGACAATGGGTAATTTTGCATTCAGGAAGTGTATCAACTTAAAATCAGTTACACTTCCTGAAACGCTTACAAAAATCGGCAAGGGTGCATTTATGGAGTGTCCGTCACTCTTTGAAGCCGAATATAAAGGCACTGACGAGCAGTGGACAGCAGTTACTGTCGGTGAAAACAACGAAGCTCTCCTTGATGCGTTGAAAGGAATTGTTCTCGGTGACGTAAACGGCGACGGAAAGATAAATTCGCTCGATGCCCTCTATTGCCTTAACCACGCAACCCAGAAAACTACACTTGAAGGTAAGACTTTCTTGGCTGCAGATGTTGACAAGAACGGTAAAGTTAATTCAATGGATGCGTTGAAGATCCTGAATTTTGCTGTAGGAAAAATAAAAGAATTTTAATGAAAAAGAGGCAGGAACAATCCTGCCTCTTTTTATCTGTCTTAGTTTACGGTTTCCACTGATATTTTTTAAGATCAATATGTCCGTCTTCTTCGAACACGATACCTTCGTTTTCAAGCATTTGTCGCTGTATGTCACTGCCACCGAAAGCAAAACTTTCTGCTGTTTTACCCTCGCGGTTAACCACCCTGTGGCAGGGGATAACTCCGAACGCAGGGTTCACGTGCAGTGCGTACCCGACAACTCTTGCCCAGCGCGGGTTGCCTGCAAGCAAAGCAACCTGACCGTAGGTTGCTACCTTGCCCTTCGGAATGTTGCAGACTACCTCATAAATTTTTTCAAAAACAGTCATAAAATCGCCTCGTTTTTATCTTTTCAGAACTTCTTCAAGCTTGCCGAAACGGGGAGAAGGAACGAAAACCTTATCAATTATTTTACCCATAAATCCGATGATCGGTGAATTTATTGCAGTTGTAACAAGTGTGCCGAGGCCTATGCTGTGGAAAGCTGAATAGCCGATTGTTGACCAATCAAAGCTTTTAACGTCACCGAAAAGAGTGACGGCAAGCACTATCGAAATTACAAGCAGGCTCAGATCGAATATCCACTTGGTTTTGTTGATATTAAAGTGAAAACGGTCGGCAATCTCGGCAACAAAAAGCTCGTAAACCTGCAACGGCATATATGTTCGGAAAAAGCAGGCAACACCGAACGCGGTGATAATATCGCCGACGATAAACATAACCCAGCGGACAGCTACCGTGCTGAACTCAATACCGCTAAGAAGCCATAAGAAGAAATTGAGAGTATAACCGTAAATAACGGCTACTGCGAATGCGAGCAGGTATCTCCAGTTAAAGCGTCGCACGATTATGCACATTAATACAAGCATAAGTCCCTGGATTATATATTCCGTAACACCGACACTGAGCATTTCACTCAGCGGTGCAATAGCTTCATAAACAACAAATGCGGGGGCGGCAATCATTGAGACTCCGAGGTTTGCCTTACTGCATATTGCAACGCCCAATGCAACGAATACAATTCCGAAAAGCCACAGCAGTTCGGATGTTTTTCTAAGCATTTTCATATGTGTACCTTCTTTGTGTATGACTAAGTTTTTATGTATCTGAATTATCTTTATTGCTTGCGAATTTTACAATCGCACCGACTAAAATCTGAACAATACTGATTCCTAAGGGAATAAAGATTAATTTACATAAATCCCAAACGGTAAGATCGGGAGAAATTGCAGAAATGATACCTATAACGAAAAACAACGCAAGAATTATCATTTCAATTGCAATTAAAAATTTCAAAAAGAATCTGAAAAATTTACCGCCGATATTCTTCGGAACGATCCATGTCATTGAAACAAACCAATTCCCGATAATTTCTTCCAAAATGAATTCGAACGGAAGCACTAATATGTTAAATAAACAGCCCATTTGAATTCTCCTCTCTGAATTATTATATCACAAAAGATTCAGCTGTTCAATGATGCAACACTGTTGACGCTATCATAAAAAATCCACCTCTGTCGGTAGACAAAGGTGGATTTTCTGGCGGAAGCGGTGGGATTCGAACCCACGGTACCGTGAGGTACAACTGATTTCGAGTCAGTCCCGTTATGACCACTTCGATACGCTTCCATATTCTGTTCTGCGCCAAAACGCTCGTATATTTTATCAAAAAAATTTTTGAATGTCAATATATTCATAGGATTTATTGTTGATTTTACATACCTGTTTGTGATAAAATACCTGTTATGTATAAAGGAGGTATTCTCATGTCTTGTTGTAATTGTAACAAAAGTGATTTGTCACTTATAAAAGATGTGCTTGATAAGTATGCTTCGGTTGACGGCAGCCTTATCACTATTTTACAGCACGCACAGGATATTTACGGGTATCTGCCGACGGATGTATTGTACCATATTGCAGAAAAAATTGGCTCAACACCTGCAAAGGTGATGGGTGTTGCAACTTTCTACTCTCAGTTCCGCCTTCAGCCTGTCGGCAAGTATCTTATCATGCTCTGTCAGGGAACGGCATGCCACGTAAACGGTTCGGAAAGAATTGAAAAAGCGATTAAGGAAGAGCTTGGTATTTCGGACGGAGAAACGACCGTGGACGGACTTTTTACGCTTAAAAATGTTGCTTGTCTCGGTTGTTGCAGTCTTTCACCGGTTATGATGATCAATGACGAAACCTACGGAAGACTTACACCGGATAAGGCTAAAGAAATATTAAGAAATCTTAAAGCGAAGGAGGACTGAAAATGCGTATAGTTGTCGGTCAGGGCAGTTGCGGTATTGCTGCAGGTGCCGCTAAAGTTTACTCTGCGATTGAAGCTCAGCTCAGTTCTTCTGCCGAACTTACAATAACGGGTTGTATCGGAATGTGTTTCCTTGAACCCATTGTCGATATATACGACGGTGACGCTCTTTTAAAACGTCTCGTAAAAGTTCAGCCTTCTGATGCAGAAAGAATAATTGACTATGTAAACGGTAATGAAAATGCTGTCAGTGATATTGAAATCACGGATGACGACAAGGATTTTCTTCTTAAGCAGACTCGTATCGCTCTGCGTCACTGCGGTGTTATCAATCCCGAAAAGATTGAAGAATATGTTGCAGATGACGGTTATAAAGCTCTTGAAAAAGTCCTTAAAACAATGACACCTGAAGAGGTAATTGAAGAGATCAAAGTTTCGGGCCTCGCAGGACGCGGCGGTGCAGGCTTCCCGACCTGGTTCAAATGGAATGCGGCACGTCAGTCACAGGGTGATTATAAATATCTTATCTGTAACGCTGACGAGGGTGATCCGGGTGCATTTATGGACAGAGCCGTTATTGAGAGTGACCCTCACAATCTTATCGAAGGTATGCTCATCGGTGCTTACGCAATCGGAGCGAAAGAAGCTGTTGTTTATGTAAGAGCCGAATATCCGCTTGCGATTGAGCGACTTACCAATGCAATTAAAGAAGCTGAAGAAAAAGGCTACCTTGGCGAAAATATCCTTGGTTCTTCTTTCTCCTGTAAAATGCGTATCAAAGCAGGTGCAGGCGCATTTGTATGCGGCGAGGAAACAGCTCTTATTGAATCGCTTCAGGGTGAAAGAGGTATGCCGCGTCTTAAACCTCCGTTCCCTGCACAGTCAGGCTATTGGTATAAGCCTTCAAATATCAACAATGTTGAAACTTTTGCAAACGTTTCCTGGATTATCCTCAACGGCGGCGCAGCTTTTGCCGCAATGGGTACGGAAAACAGCAAAGGTACAAAAGTTTTTGCTCTCACAGGAAAAATCAAAAAAGGCGGCCTTGTTGAAATCCCGATGGGCAAAACGCTCCGTGATGTTATCTTTGGTATCGGCGGCGGAATTAAAAATGATGCTCAATTCAAGGCTGTTCAGATGGGTGGACCGTCAGGTGGATGTATCCCTGCAGAACTCCTTGATACTGTTATTGACTATAAAGCTCTTGGTGCTACGGGTGCAATTATGGGTTCGGGCGGTATGGTTGTTATGGATGATTCAACCTGCATGGTAGGTATGGCGCAGTTCTTCCTTGATTTTACCGCAAAGGAATCCTGCGGCAAATGTGTTCACTGCCGTATCGGCACAAAGCGTATGCTCGAAATCCTCAGCCGTATTGTAAAAGGCGAAGGCAAAGAGGGCGATATCGAGCTTCTTGAAGAGCTTTGCTACAGTATCAAAGACGGTGCTTTGTGCGGCCTCGGTCAGACTGCACCTAACCCTGTTTTAACTACAATCAAGTATTTCAGAAATGAATACGAAGCACATATAAACGAGAAGAAATGTCCCGCAAAGTCATGCACAGATCTGCTTTCTTACAGAATTGTTGAAGACAAGTGCAGAGGATGTACACTTTGCTCGAAGAAATGTCCTGTTAATGCTATCATCGGTTCGGTTAAAAATCCGCACATCATCGACACAGAGAAATGTATCAGATGCGGAGCTTGCTATAATTCTTGTAAATTTGAAGCAATCGTTATGGAATGAGGTGATTTGATGGATATGATTAACGTTAAGATAAACGGAAAAGAAATAACAGCCCCGAAAGGACAGACTATCCTTCAGATCGCTGAAGCCAATGGTATAGAAATTCCTACACTTTGTTATATTGCCGAGGTAAAGGCATACGGTGCCTGCGGACTTTGTACTGTTGAAGTAGAGGGTATGCCGAAGCTTCTTCGTGCCTGCTCAGCTGTGGCGAGTGACGGAATGGTTATCAATACAGATACCCCGAGAGTAAGACAGTCAAGAAAGATTGCCCTGGAGCTCCTTATGTCCGACCATACGGGTGACTGCAAAGGACCGTGCTCTCTCAACTGCCCTGCAGGAACAGACTGTCAGGGATATGTAAAGCTCATCGCTCAGGGTAAATTCAAAGAAGCTGTCGAGCTTGTAAAAGACAGAGTTCCGCTTCCTGCTTCAATCGGACGCGTATGTCCGCATCCCTGCGAAACAGCTTGCCGAAGAAAGCTTGTTGAAGAGCCGATTTCAATCGCTTTTCTCAAGAGCTTTGCTGCGGATGAAGACCTTAAATCAGGCGATAAGTTTATGCCTGAAATTGCTGCAAGTACCGGTAAATCCGTAGGTATCATCGGCGGCGGTCCTGCAGGCCTTACAGCGGCATATTTCCTTGCAGTTAAAGGCCATAAGGTTACTGTTTATGATGCAATGCCCAAAATGGGCGGTATGCTTCGCTACGGTATTCCGCAGTACCGACTTCCTAAAGAAGTTCTTGATATGGAAATCGCTTCAATTGCCGAGCTTGGCGTTGAGATGAAGAATAATGTAAGAATCGGTGCAGATATCACTTTTGATAAAATAAAAAATATACACGATGCAACCCTCGTTGCAATCGGTGCGTGGAAAAGCAGTTCGATGAGAATTCCGGGAGAAGACCTTGAGGGCGTTTACGGCGGTATTGATTTCCTTCGTTCTGTTGCACTCAGAAATCCCGTTAAACTCGGCAAGAAAGTTGCTGTTATCGGCGGCGGTAATACGGCAATGGATGCCTGCCGTTCAGCGGTAAGACTCAGTGCTGAGGAAGTTTACGTTATATACAGACGTACGCGCGCTGAAATGCCTGCCGAAAAGGTAGAAATCGACGAGGCAGAAGAGGAAGGTGTTATTTATAAATTTCTCAATAATCCCGTTGAAATTATCGGCAAAGACGGCAGGGTGAGCGCTGTCAGACTCCAGGTTATGGAGCTTGGTGAACCCGATGCAGGCGGACGTCGCAGTCCCGTACCTGTGGATGGTAAATTCGAAATCCTTGAGCTTGACAATGTAATTATGGCTATCGGTCAGAAAATAAATATCAACGGTTTTGAAAGTCTCGAGCTTACGGACAGAGGAAACATTGCCGCTGACACCAAAACTTTCAGAACGTCACTTGACGGTGTGTTTGCTGTCGGAGACGCTACAAACCGCGGAGCTTCGATTGCCATTGAGGCAATAGGCGAGGCACAGAAAGCGTCAGAAGTAATCGACAGTTACCTTAACGGAGAAATCATTCCGTACAGAAAACCGTTTGTTTCCGAAAAGGTTGTAACATCCGTTGATCTTGCGGACAGAGAAAAAGTGAGCCGTGCGAAAATGCCGCAGAGAAGCCCCGAAGAACGAATTAAAGACTTCGACGAGATAAACCTCGGCTTCAGCGTTGAAACGGCAATGAGTGAGGCTAAACGCTGTCTGGAGTGCGGATGTCACGATTACCACGATTGCAAGCTGATCCGATATGCGAACGACTACGACGTTCATCCTGAGCGTTTTGCAGGTGAGAAGCATAACTGCCCTAAGGAAAGCAAACTCGTTTACATCGAAAGAGATCAGAACAAGTGCGTGCTTTGCAATCTCTGTGTACGCATATGCGACGAAGAGGTCGGAAAAGGTCTTATCGGTCTTGTAGGCAGAGGCTTTACAACCGTAATCAAGCCTGAATTTGCAGATTCTTCAGTTACGGAATTCTGCAAAACTTGTCAGAGATGCGTAAATTCCTGCCCGACGGGTGCTCTTAAAACTTTATAATTAATAGCAGCCTGAAGTTCGTTTTGACTTCAGGCTGTGTTTTGTTGAAAGCAGAAATGAATTATGCTATATTAAAGTGAAGGTAGAATATAAGTGCGATATGCAGCGCAGACATAAGCGGAAGAATAAGCATAAATTTCATATGTCTTGTCTTGTGCCTTATTAAGCACATAGTGGCAAACATTGCTGTTGCTCCGCCCAAAAGACCCAAAATTAACAATGTGTTTTCGGGGATTCTGCGCCTGTGTGTCTTTGCAGCGAGCTTGTCATATGATGTCATAACGACTGAAATAAAAGACATCACTAAAAAGAGTATAATGATATATTTCATAAAAATCACCGTGTCGAAATATTAATATATTATTATTTTAACACGCTAGTCAAGAGAGGACGAAATGAAGAAATTTATCAGTTTGATAATGATTATAATCCTTACTTTTTCGGGCTGTGCCGCATCAACGCAAACTCCGGAAGAAAATTCAGAACTGCAGAAAGTATCCAAGGTTTCTGCTGTATGGATTTATTATAATGAGCTGAGTATGGTCAGTGAAAGCGGAGGAACGGAAAAATCCTTCCGTAAAAAGATGGAAACAATACTTGATAACTGTGTTTCTTTAGAGATTAATACCGTGTTTCTGCAGGTCAGACCTTGTGCCGACAGCTTTTATAAGTCCGATATTTTTCCCTGGACTTACTATCTGACAGGGGAGCAGGGCAAAGCGGTTTCGTACGATCCTTTAAGTATCTGTATTGAAGAAGCTCACGAGCGTAATCTGTCTCTGCATGCCTGGATAAATCCATTCAGAATTGCTTTTGACGATGACGTAACAAATCTTGCGGACGGTCATCCTGCTGTCGAGTGGATAGAAAAGAAAACAACTGATGTCGTCTTTGTCAATAACGGTATATATTTTTCACCCGCGTCGATTAATGCTCAGAAGCTTGTTTTTGACGGTGTACGTGAGATAATCAGAAACTACGATGTTGACGGAATTCATATTGATGACTATTTTTATCCTGCAACTGACGAAAAGGTAGATAAGGCGTATTATAAAGAATATAAAGATGACGGCGGAAAACTTAAGCTGAACGAATGGAGACTGAACCTTATTTCTGCCTTTGTTGCTCAACTGTATAATGTAGTAAAAATCGAAGATGAGAATTGCATATTCTCTGTAAGTCCTGCAGGGAATATTCAGAATAATTACGAGCAGCAGTTTGCAGATGTCAGGCTCTGGTGTTCGCAGACAGGGTATGCCGACTGGATCATTCCACAGCTTTACTACGGTTTTGAAAGTAAGGTTCTGCCTTTTGATAAAGCGTTGAAACAATGGGAAAAAATCTATAAAAACGACGAAATAAAGATGATTTTCGGCTTGGGCGCATACAGGGTAAACGAAAATGAAGAGTGGAAAGCAGGAAACGGGATTATAGATAGGCAGCTCGAGCTTGTTAAGAATAGTACTTCTGCATACGGAGTTGCTTTTTTCTCGTACTCAAGCCTTGCAGACAAAAAAAGAAGTGCTGAGTTTGAAAATCTCAGCACGGTATTATCTTAGATTTCTTTTGAGCATATATGAAAGAAAAACGGCAGGAATGCAGATAAGAAACCACATCATTGAAAAAAGCGGACATATCTGTCCGAGTAGGTTGAATTTCTGCCCCGAATAATCCCAGACGTTCATATGAAGGCCGCGGTTTACAATGCAACCAACAACGAATTCGAGAAAGGTTATAATTCCGCAGCCTGCAAGACAACGGAGCAAAAGGCTTCTGTTTTTCATGTTGATATTTACAATGTGAATCAGAAGAAAGGCCAAACCTCCCGTAAGCAGCATGGACCAGTGTGTATATCCTCTTGTAACGACCTCGACCAGTCCGTAAATTATTCCGCCGAAGCAAAAAACTGTCAGATTTTCTCTGATTTTACTTTTAACCATATTATCACCAATAATATAATAACCCAAAAAGAAAGGAACCTGCAAAAAAGCAAGTTCCTTTTTCTGTTATTTATCTTTTGGTTCAATGCAGTAAATGCCTGACTCAAGCACAACGTATTCCATAAAACCTACTCTGAAATATTTTCTGATCGGCTCGTTTACCGTAAGATAATCCTTGACGGAATAATCGGTAAGGCTTATTGTGCGTATCTGGTTGTTATATTCATTACAAACGTAAAGCTTGTCCTCGTGCTTGAAGATTGAAATCGGACGCTTGAATGCAACGGAAGCACCACCGCCGATGCGAAGAAGAACACGCTTTTCGATCGGAGAAAACTTAACGATTGAATTTCTGTCAGGAACAACGCACCAGAAACAGTTTCCGTCCATTGCAAGGCTTCTGATCGGACAGTTCTGATAAACCAGCTTTTCCTGCATGGCGATTGAACCGTCAGAATCAAAAATATTCATATTTCCGTCGTCGAAAAGAGTAACTACGCCGTTACTTTTAAGAACGGCAGCATCACAAGCTATGTAGTTTCCCAACTTTTTCGCAATTTCACGGTACTGAAGGCCGAATTTAGCTTCAAGATATGTCTTTATTTTCACAGGAAGGGTTCTGTCGCCGTCCTGGTCGTATACAAAAAACGCGACGGTTTCCTGCCCGTTGGGCAGCTTTGCGCGCTGAGCATAAATAAAACCAATTTCGAGAGGTACAACGTCAAGCAACTGCGCTTTTACAATTCTTAACACTTTATATCACCTGTTGTTTTGGTTGTTTTCTTTTGTAAGCCCCGCCAAGCCGGATACAACCGATAGTAACCTGCATTTAAAGCAGGTGGGTGCTTCCCCAACGGTTCACGCTCCCTTCGTCCGTAAAAAACGGGAGGTCTGCAATCCGCGCCGGGAGATAAGCTCCCGTAGATACAATTGTAGGGTTAATATGGGCTGTAAATTATCGCACAAGGCAGGGGTTAGTTTTTAATTATTCGTCTGCGTCTTCAAAAAGATCGCTGAGTCTTTCTTCAAAGATTTTCTGAATTTCTTCAAATTCCTTTGCATTCTCGATGGGGCAAAGGTATGTTTCACCGTCTTTATCTTCTTCAACCTTGAGAATGATGATCTCACCGTCATCGTCAAGGATGTCTTCAGCTTCATCGTAAACGGGGAGCAATGCAACGTATCTGGAAGAATCGGTTTCGATTCTGTCAAGCTCTTCAAAAATATGTTCTACGCCGTCTTCGTCAATAACACTGACTATATCGGGATTGTATTCTTCAGCCATTTCCGGACCCTCCTTATCTGTTTTTTATCACAAATATATTTTAACCATAAAACGCCCAATAGTCAAGATAATTTGCAATTAAGTCAAATTATATAAATTTTTTCAACTTTTTTCAAAAAAACTATTGACAAAAGCAAAATCACATGTTAATATAAAGGCGAACAAAGGGAAAACAAAAGAAAAATAACTCAAGGGTTGAGAACGAGGGAGGCGAGTCCAATGAACTCAACAGAAACACAATTTAATAGGGCCGCCGCAGTTTCGGTATAAAATCACGGTTAAGATGGCGTGAAGAAGCCAAACGAAGAGTTATCAAAAAAGATTTAAATCCGGTTTGTGAGCGGCAAGCGAGTGGGAACGCCCACATTACATAGCAGGCCGGTCGTATGACCTGAACCTAAATTATGAGTCTTATGTAAATAAGATCAGTACTAAGTACATATACGTAATTTCAAAGAAAATTTGAAAGAGTGAGTTGAAATGTACAGATAATTTTCGAGACATAAAATATTTTTAAGAGAGTGAGTCCTATGTACATCTGAAATAAATCTAAGTTATAAAATTTAGAGAGAGTGAGTACGATGTTCAAATAACACTTATTCAATAAAAATAATCTCGAAAGAGAGTGAGTGACATGTACATCTAGCGTTTTAAACTAATGTTAAATAAATGTAAAGGTGTGAGTCCCAAGTACTAGTCATTTTTAACTAAGAGTAAATGTAAAGGCGTGAGTCCAACAAACTAGTTAATTAAAACTAAACAACAATTAAGAGGGTTGAATTTCAACCCTCTTTTTTCGTGCTTTTCAAAGAATAAGTAAAGCTGTATCAGACATTTGTGAATGATACAGCTTTTGTGTATTCAATTATTTATTCAATGCTCATGCTGGCACAGGCGTTGAGTGAAAGATCAGCAGTGTTTCCTTTTTGGAATTCGTAGTAACCCTGGGCGCCGACCATTGCAGCATTATCTCCGCAGTATTTAAGCTCGGGTGCATAAAGCTCCCAACCATGTTTTTCACAAAGAGCGGACATTTCTCTGCGAAGAACGGAGTTTGCCGAAACACCGCCTGCAAGAACAATTTTTTTATAGCCGAGGTCGAGTGTAGCTTTTTCTGTGTTTTCGGTAAGACAATCAACAACCGCTTTGATATACGAAGCACCGAGATCGGGAACGTTGATTTCTTCACCCTTCTGCTTTGCTATGTTGATTGTGTTAAGTACTGCTGTTTTAAGCCCGGAGAAGCTGAAGTCGTACGGTGCACCGTCAACTCTCGGATGGGGCATCTTGTAAGCTTTGTTATCACCATCTTTTGCAACACGGTCAAGGTTAAGTCCGCCGGGATAGGGGAGACCCATTGCGCGTGCCGCTTTATCCATCGCTTCACCTGCGGCATCGTCGTGTGTGTAGCCGATTACTCTGAAGTCAGTATAATCCTTAACTTCAACAAGGTGGCTGTGACCGCCCGAAACTACAAGGCACATAAACGGCGGCTTGAGCTGGGGATGTGATATATAGTTTGATGCAATATGAGAACGCAGATGATGAACGGGAACGAGGGGGAGACCCGAAGCCATCGTAATACCTTTTGCATAGTTTACTCCGACAAGCAAAGCTCCGATAAGTCCCGGTGCATGTGTTACGGCAACGGCATCAATATCGTCAAGGGTGCATCCTGCCTCATCAAGTGCAGATTGTACGACGCCTGAGATCGCTTCAACGTGTCTGCGCGATGCGATTTCAGGTACAACACCACCGTAAATTTTATGTTCTTCAACCTGGGATGCAACGATGTTCGAAAGAACATTTCTTCCGTCTTCAACGACGGCTGCCGCTGTTTCATCGCAGGAGGATTCTATTGATAAAATCTTCATTCAGTTTCACTGTCCTTTAAATGTCTGGTCATTATATATGCGTCTTCTGTCGGGTTAGAATAAAAATTCTTCCGCTTACCTACGACATTATAACCCTGTTTTTGATAAAGTTCAATAGCGGGAGTGTTGCTTATTCTCACTTCGAGGGAAATAAAATCACAGTTTCTGTCGATTGCACCGCAGGTTGCGGCATCAATCAGTGCTTCGCCGATACCAAGCCTTCTGTATTCAGGAAAAACGGCGACGTTGGTTATGTAGCCTTCGCCGCATATTTCGTGAACACCGATGTAACCGAGAACCTTTTTGTCCGTTATCGCTACGAGAAAATGTGCTGTTTCGTTTTCAAGCTCTGCGCGGAGTCCGTTTTCACTCCACGGAACGGAGAACGATACTTTCTCAAGCTCAGCAATCTGCTGTATATGCTCTTCACTCATAGGGACGATGTCCATAGTCAAAGTGTCAAGAAAAGCATCAACGAACTTTTCAATTTCGTCGGCACATTGTCTGTATATTTCAAGGTCCCCACCGTAAGGGTCGGCTATGCCGCCGCAAGGTACGAGAATTCTGAAATCCGGATTTACACTCTGAACCGCTTGTTTGTGACCGTCCGTCATACAAACCATAATGTTGGTTTCGTCGAGTATATACGGATTTATTGCACTTGAACGGTGTCCGGAAAGGTCAATGCCTCTTTCACGGCAGACTTCAACAGCCTGAGGAGTTGCACTGTCTCCTGCGAATGCCGAAAGACCGCAGCTTCTGCAGGTTATATCCGTAATATTTCTTTCTTTAAGCTTGTTTTTGAAAATAGCTTCTGCCATTGCACTGCGGCAGGTGTTGCCTGTGCAGACAAAGGTTACATTAAGCATAAAAATCACCTGAAGTGATTATAACACACAAAAGGATCTTTTTCTACTTCTGTCTGTTAATTCTTTTTTACTTTTTCTTTACTTTTTCGTTACCTTGTTTTTACTTTGATCTGTTTAAATTTAGTCAACGGGTATTTTCTAGTTTGTTATGATGTGTTATAATGAGGTGGGTGATGAAAATGAAAACAGTTATTGTTTGCGATGACGATGAAGCGATACTTAATTCGATTGAAATATATCTTTCTCAGGAAGGCTTCAGGGTAATCAAGGCGCGCGACGGTGAAGAGGCAATTGATCTTGTTATGAAAAACGAGGTTCATTGTATGGTGCTTGACGTTATGATGCCGAAGCTCGACGGACTGCAGACTGTTCTGCAAATCCGTAAAAAGTTTGATTTCCCTGTCATAATGCTTTCTGCCAAGAGCGAGGATACGGATAAAATCACAGGCCTCGGCTTCGGCGCTGACGATTACGTGACAAAGCCGTTCAATCCTCTTGAGCTTGTGGCGAGAGTAAAGTCTCAGATAAGGCGTTATGTTACCTTTTCGTCTTTTGAAAAGAAAAGCTCTCAGCTTGTCTGCGGCGGACTTGTGGTAGATACGGATGCAAAGTCCGTCAGCGTGGATGGTCAGGAAGTAAAGCTGACCGCGAGAGAATATATGATACTCGAATATCTTTGCAAAAACGCAGGAAAGGTGCTTTCTTCGTCACAAATTTATGAAGCTGTGTGGAATGAACCTTCCTTCGGAACTGAAAAAACTGTAACGGTACACATCAAAAACATAAGAGAAAAGATTGAAATTAATCCTAAAGACCCGAAATATATTAAGGTGGTGTATGGTCTTGGATACAAGGTTGAAAAGATTTAAGTACAGCGTGTTTTCAAAAGTTCTTTGCATTATTCTCGCTTGTGTCTGTGCTGTCTCGGTGGTGTTGAGTTTTATTCCTCTGTTTTACCGTTGGATAATTACGGACGGAGAGATGGACTTTACTGAAAACATTTCAATTTATGACACAACGTCGTTTGTAAATTACGTCAGAAGTGATATAAATATCATGATCGGTCTGGCGCGAAGAAATGAGCATGAAGCAAGGCTTCAGGAAGAAAAGAATGCTTGCGTTGAAGATATGGTGGCGCAGTTCAAGGCTGAAAAGGAATCTCAGGGTAAGCACACGTATGATTATGAAGATTACACAGAAGTTTATACTTACGACGAAGTAATTCTTACTTACGAAAGCTCTGTTCTCGGAACGGTATCTTATTCTTTTTCGCTGTCCTTAACCCCGGAAAGTATTGCTGAATCCGTCGGACGTTTGTTTGAAACAGATTTCCACAATTCGTTTATCGGCCATTTTAATGCTTCACAGCTTGATTTACTTAAAAATGTCCGATACTATGCCGAGGCGAAGGACGGAACAGTTATCTCCAATGTGGACAGTAAAGACAGTGTCGTCAATGAAACTTTCAAAGAATATGTTTATGTCGTTGACGGTAAGATTACATGTAGTGAAAATATTAAAAATTCTGCTTTTATCGCAACTACCCCTGATAACTATTTTTCGTCCACTACGGAGGTTTATTATTCGATTAATCCGGGTTTCTCAGGCAACGATAAATTTTCAAAATTACAGAATACCGTCAATCTTACAAATGGTATAGATTATACTGCAAAGATTATAACTTTGCTTGTTTCGTTTGTAGGAATGGTACTGTTTCTTGCTTTATCCGTAACTCTGGCAGGACATAAGGGCGACGAGTTAAACCTGTCATTTATTGATAAAGTTCCGTGTGACCTGCATCTTGTACTGTCTGTGTTTGCTGATTTCTGGGTGGGATTCGCCGCTGTCGGGCTTGCTTTCCTGCGTCACGAACAGATCCTCTGGGAATATGAAGCCGATTTCTGGCTTGAAGAAATTGTTGCACATCAAAAGCTTTTTATTATAGTACTGTCAACAGTTGTTACTGTGTTTATACTCATTCTTGCGGAGCTTCTTACATCCTTTGCAAGAAGAATAAAGACAAAAAGTCCGATTTTCAGACACACACTGGTATTTTATATCATAGTTGCAATTCTGAAATTGCTCAGGTTTATCGGCAGACAGATTGCAAAGCTGTTCCGTAAGATAAAAGGATGGTTCAGGGTTATTATTTTCAGACCGAAGAAGCTTAATAAGGGCGTAGCAATTCTATGCGTGGTTGGTACTGTTATAAGCGTGTCAGCTCTTTTGCTTTGCGGATTTTTGCTGTGTCTGTGCATTTATGACGGCAATGAGTTTACTTTTTTCTTAGTGTGTTTAATGATGCTTGCCGTTATTGCTGCTGATGCCTATGCGATGTACCGCGTGTTTAAGTATATGCGTTCACTCGATTCGATTATTGTCAGTGCAGAAAATCACGAACCGTTTGATATGAAACCCAATGAGGTTCCCGAAAGCCTGAAGCCCCTTGTGAAAGCTTATGATGAGACGAATTCAGAGCTTCAGAAAGCAATTATTAAGGCGGTTAAGGATGAACGTACAAAAGCGGAGCTTATCACAAATGTTTCGCACGACCTTAAAACACCACTGACGTCAGTAATCAATTACATCGACCTGATGAAGCAATGCGATATTACGGACGAAAAAGCAATTGAATATATGTCGGTAATTGATGAAAAGTCAATTAAACTGAAGCGCCTTATCGAGGATCTGATTGAAGCATCCAAGCTTTCGGGCGGAAACGTTGCTGTCAATAAAACTAAACTCAATCTCAACGAGCTTGTAACACAGGCTGTTGTTGAGGAAAATTCAGAACTGGAGAAGCATGGCCTTAAGCTGTTGTTTGATGAACCGGAGCATAAGGTGATTGTAACTGCGGACGGAACGAAAATTTATAGGGTTATTGAAAACCTGCTTTCGAATGTATGCAAGTACTCAGCACCGAATTCAAGAGTTTATGCACGGGTTTACTCAGATTTTAAATACGGATACTTTGAAATCAAAAACATTTCAAATGAACCGCTTAATATCAGCGCTGAGGAACTGACCGAACGCTTTGTAAGAGGTGACGCTTCACGTAACCGTGACGGTAACGGACTCGGTCTTTCTATCGCGAAGGATCTTTGCTCACTTAACGACGGTGAACTTATTATTTCGATAGACGGAGATCTCTTCAAAGCAACCGTAAAAATACCAAAATAAATTTATTTAATCAAAGCTGTGGAGTATTATACCACAGCTTTGATTTTTAACTTGAAAATTTATTCTATTTGTTTTAAAATAATGACAATGACTATTCTAGTCCTAATTTTACCGGAGGTTGATTCTATGAAAATTATTGCATTTTTTACGGCAATATTTGTCTGGCTCGGTGCGGTGCTTAACCCGAGTATTGGTACCGGAGTTGGTGTTTTCGGTGAAAGCACTGAAAGAATTCAGGCAGAATTTGATGAAGGTGAGTTCGTAATGGGTGAGTATGATCTTGTAGTTTCTCCTGAGGGAAACGATAGCAACCAGGGTACGGTTGATGCTCCTCTTAAAACTCTTGAAAAAGCAAAAGAAATGCTTAAGGACGGAAAATATGACGGTAAGGATATTACCGTCTGGTTCAGAGAGGGTACATACAACATAGAAAAAACTGTTGTGTTTAATGCTGAAGACAGAGAAAACGTAACCTACCGTTCATATCCGGGCGAAAAGGTTTCGTTCTCAGGTTCAAAGGAAATCAAAGGATTCTGTGAAACTACTATTAACGGAGTTAACGCTTTTGTAACAAACGTAAATATTGATTCCGACGAAGATTACTTTAATTCTCTTTTCAAGGGTGACAAGCGTCTTGCGCGTTCAACTTACCCGAAGGAAGGAATGTTCAAAATTGCCGAACCGAGTGCAAGCGAGGCTATCCGAGGTTCGCACGCACCCGATTTCTTCACATTTTCGTTAGCTTTTTATGCACATAAGGATCAGATCCTTGATTTTGCAAATCCCTCTGATGTTGAAGTAAGAATTATGCATTTCTGGTGTGACGAGCATTTACCCGTACACTCAGTCGATGCTTCAACTGGCAGAATCGAAACAAGAAAACCGACTGCAATGACAGTAAGAGTTGACGATAACTTCGTTTACGAAAACGTCAAGGAGGCTCTTTCGCTCCCGGGTGAATGGTATCTTGACCGAACAGAAGAAAAGCTTTATTACATTCCCGAAGAGGGTGATACTCCCGAAAACACAGTTCTTCAGGCAGGTGTAACGGAAGAACTTATAACCTTTAAAAATGCAGATAATATTGCATTTCAGGGTATCGATTTTGTAAACACAGACTGGGATTTCATTGACGGAACGCATACGGGTAACCCGTTCCCGAAAGACCATCCGTTATACAGTAACGTAGAGTACGGTGCGGACCATCCGCAGGCTGCTTATGAAGTACCGGCAGCGATTTATATCGAAGGCTCCAAAAACATCGACTTTACTGACTGTCGCTTTGAAAACCTTACATATACTGCTCTTAAACTCGATAAGGGTACGCAGGACTGCGATATTACAAGCTGCTTGTTTAACGAGATCGGTGCAAATGCAATCTTTATCCACGGTGATTTTGTTGTTCCTGCAACAACGAGAAATATCAATGTTCACGATTGTCATATCAGTAATTACGGCAGAATTTTCAGTAACGCTATCGGTATTCTTCTTACCAATGCTTACGACTGTGACCTTACATACAATGAGATTCACGACGGCTGGTACACAGGTGTTTCCGTTGGCTGGAGCTGGGGTTATGCGGAACATCCGACGAATAAAATCAACATCAGCAACAACCTCATTTATAATATCGGCAACGGTTGGCTTTCCGACATGGGCGGAATTTATACCCTCGGTGTTCAGCCCGAAACCGTTATTTCAGGAAATGTGATATACAATGTCGGTTGTGACGAAGGTGCTTACGGTTACGGCGGTTGGGGTATCTACCTCGATGAAGGTTCAAGCGAAATGCTTGTTGAAAACAACCTTGTTTATGACTGTTCGTCCGAAACTTTCCACCAGCACTACGGCAGAGACAACATCGTAAGAAACAACATCTTTGCTTTCGGCGGAGAAGGCGCATTCATAATAACAAGGCATGAGGAGCACAATTCGCTTACAGCGACTAACAATATCTTCGTGGTTGACGATGCAACGATATATGCCTTTGATACAGAAAAAGACTGGTTTGTTGATGACAGCAATCTTTATTGGGACTATGACCGTGGCGGTAACGTATATTCTGGACACACGACTAAGCTCTTTGACAGAAAGTCTCTCGTAATCCTGACAGCTCAGGGGTATTACAACAATGCTGTTTATGCAGATCCGCTCTTTAAGGATGCTGCAAACCGCGACTTTACACTTGCAGAAAACAGCCCTGCACTTGAAGCAGGATTTGTGCCTTTTGAGTACGATGCAGGAACACTTACAAAGTTCAATTAAACTTACAGTTATATAAATTTTAAAGCCGACAGGAAAACCTGTCGGCTTTTGGTTTGTATTTTACTTAACTTTTCCGGGGAAAAGTCTGAACGTAAAGTTGAACTCTTTTTCGAGAAGTCTGTATTTATCAAGACTCTTCGGTCCGCATGAAGCTGAACCGCAGCTGAGATTCTTATAATCAAGGCTGAGAACGGTTTCTTTCATCGGTTCAAGTTCATAATCGTGCTTCGCTTCGTGGATCATATTCGGTGTGAAGTGTTGAGCGTTTACGCTGAAAGAGTCAAAGTTTTCAGGTGTACAGTAAAGACCTACGCCGTCAACGTTTCTTATTTCAGCCCACTTTGTACCGAAGTGAGATGAGTTTTCCTGCGGACGCACATAGTGTTCAAAGTTATCGGTAACGGTTGTTTCAAACTTATCAACATATGTTGATAGATTCTTGTCGATGTAGCTCTCGTGAGGACCGTAGCCGAAGAAGGTGAAGCTTTCAAAGCCTTCAGGCATAGTAAGCTGTAAACCGATTTTTGGAAGCACTTCAATTCCTTCGGTTGCTTTGCCGTCAACGTTAATAAGTAATGCACCGTTTGCAAGGAAGGTATAATTAATTGTACCTCTGAATGCAGGATCATAGGTGTATGAACCCATTGAAATGTCGGCACTTATAACAACTTTATCGCCGGAGTTTTCGGTAATACCTGCTTTATATGTTTTCTGCTGAAGTCTGTTAAGACCGATTAAATTCCACTGTTCAGCGTATGGTACGTCATTATCAAGAGGAGCTCTGTAGAGATTAAGCTCAACAGGCTTTGTGATAAGGTCGGTGCCGTTATGCTGAATTGTCTGAAGTCTGCCGTAGGGTTTGTCGAAAACATAACTGTTGCCGTTAGCTGAGATTCTGATATATCTGTCGTCTTCATCAACTTCAACAATACCTTCGGAAACGGGTATTGTCTCAGCAGGTGAGTTTGTAAGGCAGAATTGCTTCATACCGCATTCGTGGCCTGCAGGCGCCCACGGCTTGTCCGTTTTGGTGTAGAACTTAAGAGTAAGATAGCTGTTGCCGCTGAGTTCATAATCCGAAGGCTTAAACAGTGCAAAATTGCTCGATTCCCTTGCCATAAGCATAAGACCTGAAATTTCACCTTCAGCAACAAGCACGGAATCTGATTTGATGTTCCACTTAACACAAATGTCATCAAGTCCGGTGAAGAAGAGGCGGTTCTTGATTTTAACCGATCCGTTACCGTTGTATTCAACAAAAAACGGTTGGTAAGCGATTTTTGCTTCTTTAAATCCTGTATGTGGTGTTCTGTCCGGATAGACAAGTCCGTCAACGCAGAAGTTGCTGTCGTTGGGGAAGTCGTTGAAATCTCCGCCATAGGTGTATTTGTATCCTCCTTTTCCATCAGGAATTGCAACGGAATGGTCAGTGTATTCCCAGATACAACCGCCGACAAATCTGTCGTCCGATTCTATAAGCTCCCAGTAGTCCCTGAGGTCACCGGGGCCGTTACCCATAGCGTGACAGTATTCACAAAGGTAGAACGGTTTCTTGCCTTTTTTCTTGTCCTCAAGTATCTTATGGCAGTCTTCAAGTGAAGGGTACATATAACTTTCAACGTCTGAAACATCGGTGAATTTTTTCTTTCCTCTTTCACTATATGAATAGTTAGCACCTTCGTAGTGAATAATTGCATCAGGGTTTCTGCCTTTGATGTAATCACGCATTGCACGGTGATTGTCACCGCAACCTGATTCGTTGCCGAGCGACCAAAATATTACGCAAGCACGGTTTTTGTCACGTTCGAACATCCTCTTTGCTCTGTCAACGTATGCTTCTTTCCAGTCAGGACCCTGAGAAAGTTCACTCCAAAAATTGATCCAACCAACCTGACCGTACGGCTCATCCTTGGGTGTTCTACAGATTCTTGCAGCTGTTCCGTGAGTTTCAATATCAGCTTCGTCAACAACAAGGAAACCGAGTTCATCACACATTTCAAGAAGACGCGGATCGTTCGGATAATGTGATGTTCGGATGGCGTTTACGTTATGTCGCTTCATAATGTAAAGATCTTCAAGCATATGTTCAACGGGAGTTGCATGGCCGAGGAAAGGATGAGAATCGTGGCGGTTAACACCGCGGATTTTAAACTTTTGTGAGTTAAGATATAAAACAGAATTTTTAATCTCGAGGCATTTTAAGCCGACTTTTGCAAGAATTGTTTCGTCTGAAATATCAAGATAAAGGCTGTAAAGAAGCGGTGCTTCATCGTTCCAGAGAATTGGGTTTTCAATTCTGATTTTGATTTTGCTGTCCTTACTTTCACCGGATGCAACAACATCGCCGTGAGGGGAAATAAGGCGATAGTCAACTTCTCTGTCTCCGAAAATTTTAAGGTCAACTTCAAAATTACAACGTGTAAGCTTTTTCTTGAATTCGGTCTTAATGAAAAAGTCTTCAATACGGCCTCTTCTGCTTCTTTCGAGAATGTAGACCTCACGGAAAATACCGCTCATTCTCCACATATCCTGGTCCTCAAGGTATGTTCCGTCGCACCATTTAAGAACAAGAACCGCAATACGGTTTTTGCCTGTATGCACGTATTCGGTGATGTTGAATTCACTTGTCATATGGCTGACCTGACTGTAACCGACAAACTTTCCGTTGATCCAAAGGTAGAAGCATGAATCAACACCTTCAAAGTTAAGGAAGAGATCGCGGTTTATCATATTCTCGTCGATATCAAAATCGCGGATATAGATACCGCAAGGGTTTTCGTCGGGGACATGAGGCGGATCAAAGGGGATAGGGTAGTTGATGTTTGTATAGTTAGGCTTATCATAGTCTTTATCGATAGCCATCTGCCAGTTCATCGGAACATTGATTTTGTCATATGATGAGTCAATTTCAAAATCCTCAGCATAAAAACCGTCCTCAACGTCTACAAGGCTTGAATGAAAGCTGAAATCCCATTCACCGCAAAGAGAATGAAAATATTTTGATTCTGAACGTGGAAAGTCTGCGCTTGCATCGTCGTGATACGGTATGAAGTAAGCTCTGGGTTCTTCACAACCATAGTGAAGAACGTCGAGAGTTTTGTGATAATCAGGTAATTTTATCATCTTGGAACCTCCGTTTTATAACTCGATTTTTGCTTTTCTTGAATTAATGCCGTAGAAGATTGTAGGGTCAAATTTTGGCTTTCTTGTGTAAGTGTAAAGACCGTTCTGCTCTTGTTCAATGTCGTAAAGCTGTGTGTAGCAGAATCCGAAAATATATTCGTTGTCAAGAAGCGGATCTGTCAGCCCCTGATAACGCTCGATGAATTCATATTTGTTCTTCGGCGCATTTCCGTAGCCCCAGGCATTCTGGTTGCTGTTATCAACTGACCACTGAATTCCGCCGTATTCGCTGACGAAAAGAGGCTCACCCCTGTAAGTCTGTCTTTCAGCATGCTGATCGAAAATCTTGCCTTCACCGGCATTTACGTAAAAAGTTTTAAATACTTCGGGATCCTGTTCGTAATTGTGAACGTCAAAGATTTCGCCCGTAACGTGGAAGTTGCCGCTTACGTCGATGCAGGGACGGGTGGGATCGAGCGCTTTCGTTACGTCATAGATCATTTTAAGTGCAGCGTCGTGCTGTTTTCTGCCGTCATAGTCCCATGTCTCGTTGAAAGGACACCAACCGATGATTGACGGATGGTTGAAGTCTCTTTCAAGCTCTTCGATCCACTCGGGAAGAACACTGTATACAATATTCGGGTTTGAAGAATCAAGTCCCCAGTTGGGGTATTCGCCCCATACGATGTAACCCATTTTGTCGCAATGGTAGAGGAATCTGGGCTCGAAGATTTTTTCGTGAAGTCTTGCTCCGTTGAAGCCGACGTCAAGAGAAATCTGAATATCTTTTATGAGAGCTTCATCGGTCGGAGCTGTATAAATTCCGTCAGGATAGAAGCCCTGGTCAAGAACAAGTCTCTGGAAAACAGACTTGTCGTTGATGAGAAACTTGTATCCGTCAAGCTTGATGTCGCGAAGACCGAAGTAGCTGTCAACGCGGTCGTCGTTGAATTTAAGCTCAAGATCGTAAAGTCTGCCTTCGCCGACGGTCCAGTAAAAAGCTTCTTTAAGATCGAGATGTGCGTTAATTAATCCGCCCTTGGTCTCAATGCTTGAAACGCCCATGATTCTGTCGTGGAAAAGAGCAAGTGCTTCAAACTTGCCTTCACCGACAACCTTTGCCTGGATGTCAACAGAGCAGTTTTCAGCGTTTGGGAAAATCTTTATTCTTTCTATGTAAGACTTCGGTGTGAATTCAAGCCATACAGTCTGCCAGATGCCGGTTGTTCTTGTGTAGTCACAGCCGTGAGAATAAAATTCCTCACTCTGCTTACCTCTGGGCTGAAGGGGATTGCGTACGTCGTCCTCAGCGTAAACGGTAACTGTATTGACACCGGGCTGAATGTAATCCGTGATATCAAAGCTGAAGGATATATATCCGCCGATGTGTGTGCCGACTTCTTTGCCGTTGATGTAAACAACAGCTTTATAATCAACAGCGCCGAAATGTAGCACTGTTCTCATATCTGCATAACGGTCGGGTATAACGAACTCTCTTGCATACCATACCGCTGCCATAAAGTCTTTATTCTCCACTCCTGAAAGAACGCTTTCGGGGCAGAAGGGGACATTTATAACAGAATCAAGGCGTGTGCCTTTTTCATAAAATCTCTTTGCGAGGCCACTCTTGGAGTTGTCAATCTGAAAGCTCCATTTGCCGTTAAGGTTCATCCAGGCCTGTCTTTGAAACTGTGGATTCGGATGTTCGGGACGTGGTATATTCATAACAATAAACCTCCATCATAATTTTTAATTATAATACCATATATTGTAATTCTGTTCAATAGAAATTACATATTTTGTTGAAAGGGATTGAAAAACAAATTAAATTTCTGTACATTTGTTATAAAATATGATATATTGAATACAGACTTTATCGGGAGGGTGTATTTTGACTGATAATAAGCTCCTTATGGCGAGGATTGACGACTGTATAAGTTCATGCGATGAAAACTACGTTATTACAAATACGAACTTTCTCGATATTTATCAGCAAAGCGATGTAATCGAATATATGAAAAAGAAAAAAGATGTCCGATATGAATTTTACGGCGGATTTGAGGAATGTGAAAGAAAGACAGTTCTGTTTCTTCCTGACTATGCGGAAAACGCCGATTATGTAAGAGAAAATACTGATCTTTCTCCGATAGTGGCCCTTGAAATTAAAAAGGACAATTTTTCCTCTCTGTCCCACAGAGATTATCTCGGTGCTGTAATGGGTCTCGGAATTAAACGTGAGGCTGTTGGTGATATTTTTGTTACCGAACACGGTTGCACGATGGCGGTTATTCGGAGTGTGGCACCGTACATAAAAGAGAATCTTTCTTCCGTCGGTAGGGGAAGCGTTACGGTAGAAATCAGTGATAATTTTTCTGACGCTGAGAACAATTCTTCCTTTGAAACCAAAAGGTGCTATGTTTCTTCCATGCGCCTTGACGGTGTGGTATCTGCTGCATTTTCTCTTTCAAGAAATTCCGCTGCGGAGCTTATTCGCAGGGGAGAGGTGCTTATGAACGGTGTTGTTATGTCAAAGCCTGATGTAAAGGTTCCGTTCGGTGCAAAGCTGGTTATCCACGGTAGCGGAAAGGTAATAATTGATGAAGATGCCGGAGTCACGAAAAAAGGCAGACAGGCATTTATTATAAAAAAGTACTAAGCAGAAAGGATTGTGTTTTTATGTTAAATATTGCTCACAGAGGTTTCAGCGGAAAGTATCCTGAAAACACTATGCTTGCTTTTGAAAAGGCCATTGAAGCAGGAGCAGACGGAGCAGAGCTTGATGTTCATTTTACCAAGGACGGCGAGATTGTTGTGATTCATGATGAGCGCATTGACCGTACAACTGACGGCAAAGGTTTTGTGGTTGACTTTACATATGAAGAACTTGCAAAATTTGATGCATCGGCAGGTTTTGCAGGGGTTTACGGCTTTAATAAAATCCCGACCTTACGTGAATATTTTGAATTGATAAAGCCTGTTGACGGATTCATAACCAATATTGAACTTAAAACAAGCGAGAATGAGTATCCCGGAATCGAAAAAGCGGTAATGGAGCTGATTGATGAATTTCAGCTTGAAGACAGAATTATAATTTCAAGCTTCAACCATTACAGTGTTATGAGAGCCAAGGCTGTTAATCCGGGAATTCAGTGCGGTTTCCTCGAATCAAGCTGGATTTACAATTTTGGTGAATATACCAAAACACGTAACGTAGAATGTGTACACCCGAGATTTAATTCGTTGAATGAAGAAAGTGTTGCAGAGATTAAATCAAATTCAATCAGAATCAATACCTGGACGGTAAACGAAGAAGAGGACGTTGAACGCCTTTACAACCTCGGAATTGATGCAGTTATAACCAATTTTCCCGATATGGCAAAAAGAGTTATCGACAATATGAAAAAGTGAAAATTCATATGAAAAATTTTCAGCTTATCTATTGAAATTCGTCGTTCATAGTAGTAATATAAACAAAAATAAACCAATTTTTCTTGAGAGGTGCAATTTATGTTTACAGGAAATATGGAAGAATACAGAGGCATTTACGCTTTGTTGCTTACTCCTTTTAAAGAGGATAAGTCAATTGACTATGATGTTTACGCTCAGTATGTTGAGTGGCAGGCTTCAAAAGGATCTCATCATCTTTTCTCAGTCTGCGGCAGTGCAGAAATGACTTGTCTTTCACTTGAGGAAAGAATCAAGTGTGCAGAAATCGCAGTAAAGCACGCGAACGGCACAGAGATCGTTGCAACTGCAAACCTAGAGCCGACATGGCAGCATCAGGTTGAAGAAGTAAAGCGTATGGAGCAGACAGGCGTTGACGGACTTGTTTTCGTAACAAAGGGTGTCGGCGACAAAGACGATCAGCTCGTTGATTACCTTTCAGAGCTTGCTGAATATACAACACTCCCGATCCTCCTTTATGAGTTCCCGGGCTTCCAACCTCACTGCATGTCAGGTAAGGCTTACGGCGAGCTTGTAGCCAACGGTAAATTCAAGGGTATCAAGGATACAACCTGCTCTCTCGAGAAAATTAAAGATAAGATCGCAGTTCAGGGTGAATCAGCTGTTCTTCAGGCTAATATCCCGTTCCTTTTCGATGCTTATGAAGCAGGCGCAAGAGGCGTTTGTGCAACACCGACTTCATGCGGTGCAAATCTTTTCCGCAAGATGTACGATGAGTATTTTGTAGAAAAGAATGTTCAGAAGGCACGCGAAACATACAACGAAATCATCCTTCTTGATAACTGCATTGACAGCGGCTTCAACGCAAGTGCAAAGTATCTTGTTCAGCTTCAGGGTGTTCCGATGACAACTGTAACAAGAGCCGGCGCAAAGATCGACGCTCCGAGAAGAAGAAGCATTGAATCTTTCTATGAGTATGCAACTCAGAAAGGTCTTCTTTGATTTAATGTGAATAACAAAAAAGAGCCTGTTATCAGGCTCTTTTTTACTTTTTACATAAATTGTCTAGACATTTATACGGTGTTTGTATATCAAAATGTCTTGAAATCAAAAAAAGGTTATGATAGAATTAACGGGAAAGGAGAGATAGTATGGCTCCACAGAATTCAGGTGAAAGAACAAAACTTTTGATTGCAACTTCTTTGCGAAAGCTTATGAAGAAGAAGTCGCTGGATAAAATCAAAATCCGTGAAATTGTTGAGGACTGCGGTGTTAACCGCCAGACCTTTTATTACCACTTCCAGGATATTTATGCTCTCGTTGAGTGGATTTATACTTATGACGGTCTTCAGATCTTCAATGAATATAAAGCTGATTGCGATTGGATGACGATGATCAAAAAAATGTTTGATTATCTTGAAGAGCATCAGGACGAAATCAAGTGTGTCGTTAATTCAAAGGCAGAGAAATTCTTTTATAATTTTGTTTACGAAAAGATAGGTTTGTGTTCAAGAATGGTTGTTGAATTCCTTTCAAAGGATAAGACTGTCGATTCTTACTACAAGAACTTCATTGCAGATTTTTATGCTTTTGCAGTTTGTGATGTTGTTGAAAATTGGATGCGTAACCGCAATACTACGAGAATGTCAAGTGATGAGCTTATCCACTTGTTCGAGCTTACTATGCTCGGCAACGTTAAGGCGGCTCTTGACAGATTTGAACAGGAAACACTCAAACGTCGCGAAATTGCCAAAAACAGTTGACAAATTTTGTGTATAGTGTTAGAATGTCACGGTAAAGACGTTGACGGAGAGGGAAACAGCCTCAGACCTTCAAGAGAGCCGTCGTTTGGTGAAAGACGGCAGGTGTTAAGTTGTTTCTGTAGCTTCCGAGTCGGAGAGAAGAACGCCTGTGGGTTATTAGACCTCTCCCGTGTCGCTTCGTAAAAGCGCAGGACCTTGAGTCTAAAGTGGCATTTTATGCAATTTGAGTGGTACCGCGGGTTATTTTAACTCGTCTCAAAGTTTTCTTTGAGACGGGTTTATTTTTTTATTACACAAATTACAAGGAGGAGATATATATGGCAAAGGATCTCGCAAAACAGTACGATCCGAAAGACGTTGAAGACAGAACCTATAAATTCTGGCTTGACGGTAAATTTTTCCACGCAAAATGTGACCCTGAGAAGGAGCCGTATACAATAGTTATACCGCCGCCGAACATCACGGGTCAGCTTCACATGGGCCACGCCCTTGACAACACTCTTCAGGATATTCTTATCCGTTACAGACGTATGCAGGGTTATGATACACTCTGGCTCCCCGGTACAGACCACGCATCAATTGCTACTGAGGCTAAAATCGTTGAAGCTATGGCTAAGGAAGGCCTTACAAAGGACGACCTCGGCAGAGACGGTTTCCTTGTCCGCGCCTGGGATTGGAAAGAAAAGTTTGGCGGAAGAATTATCGAGCAGCTCAAAAAGCTCGGTTCATCCTGCGACTGGGACAGAGAACGTTTTACTCTTGACGAAGGCTGCAGCAGAGCCGTACGCGAGGTTTTCGTAAGACTTTACGAAAAAGACCTTATTTACAGAGGCAACAGAATGGTTAACTGGTGCCCGTACTGCCAGACATCAATTTCTGATGCAGAAGTTGAGTATAGTGAGCAGGACGGTAACTTCTGGCATCTTCTTTACACAGTTAAGGAAACAGGCGAACAGCTTGAACTTGCAACAACAAGACCTGAAACAATGCTTGGTGACACTGCTGATGCAATCAATGCAGAAGACGAAAGATATGCACATCTTCACGGCTGTCACGTTATTCTTCCTCTTCTTAATAAGGAAATTCCCATCGTTTGCGATGAGCATGCTGATATGACTAAGGGAACAGGTGTCGTTAAAATCACACCGGCACACGACCCTAACGACTTTGAGGTTGGCAGACGTCACAATCTCCCGATGGTAAGAACATTTACCTACGACGGTCATATGACAGGAGCAGCTGAAAAGGCTGCTTATGATGAGCTTGTTGCAAGCGGCAAGGCTGCTGCAGATGAGCCCGAAGTTCTTGATTGCGGCAAGTATGCAGGAATGACAACAATGGAAGCTCGTAAAGCTATCCTTGAAGATCTTGAAGCAGGCGGATATATCAAGTATATTGAACCTCTCAAGCACGAGGTTGGTTCTTGCTACCGTTGCCATTCTACAATCGAACCTATGGTTTCAAAGCAGTGGTTCGTTCGTATGGAGCCTCTTGCAAAGCCTGCTATTGAAGCAGTTGAAAAGGGCGAAACTGTTTTTGTTCCCGAAAGATTTACAAAGAATTATATGAACTGGATGAGAGGTACACGTGACTGGTGTATTTCACGTCAGCTTTGGTGGGGTCACCGTATTCCTGCCTGGTACTGTGCAGATTGCGGAGCAACAATAGTTTCCAAGGATGATATAGATGCTTGTCCTCACTGCTCAAGCAAAAATATCGAACAGGACAGCGACACACTTGATACATGGTTCTCATCAGCTCTCTGGCCGTTCTCAACTCTCGGCTGGCCTGACGAAACACCTGATCTCAAGCATTACTATCCTACAAGTACTCTTGTTACAGGATACGATATCATCGGTTTCTGGGTAAGCCGTATGATTTTCTCAGCTCTTGAATATACAGGTCAGGTTCCGTTTGATACGGTTCTTATCCATGGTCTTGTACGTGATGCTCTCGGACGTAAGATGTCAAAGTCACTCGGCAACGGTATCGATCCTCTTGAGGTTATTGATCAGTACGGTGCTGACGCGCTCCGTCTTACTCTTGCAACAGGTAACAGCCCGGGTAACGATATGCGTTTCTCAGACGACAAGGTAAGCGCAAGCCGTAACTTTGCAAATAAGATCTGGAATGCTGCAAGATTTATTCTTATGAACCTTGGCGAGGATGAAAAAGCTCCTCACGTTCCCGAAGATCTTGCACTTGAGGATAAGTGGATTCTCAGCTTGTTCAATAACATTACAAAAGAGGTTACAGATAATCTTGATAAGTTCGAGCTCGGTATCGCTCTTCAGAAGCTTTACGATTTCATCTGGGACATCTTCTGCGACTGGTATATTGAAATTTCAAAAATCCGCCTTAACTCAGGTGACGAAAAGGCTGCACAGACAGCTCGTGATATGCTTGTTTATATTATGTCAAATACACTCAAGCTCCTTCATCCGTTTATGCCGTTCATTACTGAGGAAATCTGGCAGACTCTTCCGCACGACGGTGAGTCAATTATGATTTCCGAGTGGCCGACATATAAAGAGGAATTTAATTTCAGCGTTGAAGAACAGGAAATGGGCAGAATTATGGAGGCAATCCGTGCAATCCGTAACTGCAGAGCTGAGATGAATGTACCGCCGTCAAGAAAGGCGAAGTATTACATCGCAACTTCTTACAAGGATACATTCCGTCAGGCAGGAATCTTTATGCAGAGACTTGCTTCCTGCTCAGAAGCTGAAATCGGCGACAACTTTGAGTTTGACGATGCTGTTTGCATCGTAACAACTGATGCTAAGATTTATATCCCGATGGGCGATCTCGTAGACTTTGAGGCTGAAATCGCTCGTCTTGAAAAAGAAAAGGCAAAGGAACTCAAAGAACTTGAGTTTATCGACAAGAAGCTTAATAACGAAAACTTCGTTGCAAAAGCTCCGCAGGCTGTTGTTGACGGTCAGCGTGAGGCCGCAAAGAAGATTCGCGATAAGATTGCAATGATCGACGAAAGCCTTGCAAAACTTAAGAAATAAAACTTATGGGACGGTTAATTCCGTCCCATATTTTGAAATGATGTGATTTTATGAATTATAATGAAGCACTTGAATTTATACATTCACGAATGAAATTCGGCTCTCAGCCGGGCATGGAGCGTATTACTGCTTTATGCGAAGCTTTTGACAATCCTCAGGATAAACTTAAATTTGTCCACGTTGCAGGAACCAACGGAAAAGGCTCAACCTGTACGATGATAGCGAAAATGCTTGAAGCAGCAGGGTATAAGGTAGGTCTTTTTACCTCACCGTTTGTTGTTGATTTCCGTGAAAGAATTCAGATTAATTCGCAGATGATTCCGCAGCAGGATTTTGCAGATATAGTTGAAAAAATCGTACCTGTCATTGAAAAGCTTAGAACTGAAAATATCGAACCGACCGAGTTTGAGATAATTACAGCGGTGGCGTTTCTATATTTCAGTCAGGAAAACTGCGATATTGTTGTCCTTGAAGTAGGTCTCGGCGGCACGCTTGATTCAACAAATATAATTAAAAACTCAGAAGTAAGTGTTATTACATCCATTTCAATGGATCATACCGATATTTTAGGTGACTCGCTTCTTGAAATTGCGGCACATAAGTGCGGAATTTTCAAAAAAGGCGGTCACGTCGTTGGTTATCCTCAGCCCGATTTTACCGTTGAACGCTTCGTAAAAGAAAAAGCAAAGGAAGCAGGCTGTGAATATACACATTCGGACCTTGCTCGTATAAGGCTTGTACGTGAAGAATCCGACGGTTCAACGATTATTTACGCAGGCTGTACCTTCAAGATTCCGCTTTCGGGCAAACACCAGATTTATAACTTTTCAACGGCAATTTCTGCGATAAATGTTCTTAAAAACAAAGGCTGGACCGTTTTAGCAAAAAATATGATTGACGGAATATCTGCTCTTAAAATTCCCGCAAGAGTTGAGATTGTTTCCGAAGATCCGCTTGTTATAATCGACGGCGGACATAATGCTGAGGGTGTTGATGCGCTTTGCTATACCCTTAAGAAGCATTATTCCGATAAGAAGATAATCGCTGTTTTTGGCATGATGAAAGATAAAAACTACAAATACTGCGCAGAAAAGCTTGCTCCTTTGTGCGAACGTATTTACACGACGACGGTCTCCAATCCCAGATCGCTTACCGCAAAGGAACTCGCTGCAGAGCTTAAAAACTACGGTGTTAAAGTGAAGCCGATTGATGATTGCGGAAAAGCTTATGCCAAAGCGTTAAAAAAGGCAGACAAGAATTCAGTCGTGCTTGTATGCGGATCGCTTTATCTCGCATCAGATATCAAAAAATTACAAAAATAGTCGTTATTCATGGCTGTATTTCAACAAAATATTTACTACCAATCCTTTATCCTTACGGATAGAGGATTTTTCTTTTTTCGGGAGGTATATACAAATGCCGGTCAAAATTATTTCAACACAGCAGAGAGTGACAGCATTTCTCGACGGTGAGATTGATCACCATACTGCTGCAGCAATACGGCTGGAGATTGACGAAGCAATACAGCGCAATAAACCTAAAACGCTGAAACTCGATTTTGCAGACGTAACCTTTATGGACTCATCGGGTATCGGTCTTGTTATGGGCAGGTTCAGGACGCTTCAACCCCTGGGCGGAAAGCTGATAGTGTCAAATCTTTCTCCTCAGGTTTATAAGATAATGCAGCTTGCAGGTCTTGAAAAAATAGCAAAAATCAGCAAAAGGGAGGATGTAACCAATGCAGAAAATAAATGAATTTAAAATGACTCTTGATTCAAAATCAGTAAACGAAAGTTTTGCGCGTTCAACCGTAGCAGCTTTTGTGGCACAGCTCGATCCGACACTCGATGAAATCTCGGATATCAAAATGGCTGTCAGTGAGGCTGTGACGAATTGTATCGTTCATGCTTATCCTCAGTCGGTGGGAAAGATTTACATACATGTTGCAATCCTTGAAAACAGAAGGATAAAAATAAGCATAAAGGACAGAGGATGCGGAATTATCGACGTAAAGCAGGCGATGGAGCCTCTTTTCACAACTCTCGGCGGTGAGCGCGCAGGACTTGGTTTTGCGGTTATGGAAAGCTCTACGGATAAAATTACCGTTCGTTCAAAGCCTGAAAAGGGTACAACTGTCACACTATATAAAACCGTAAACGGGCGTGCAGGGTTATGATTCTCAATTCTGATGTAAGGGACGAAAAAATTGAATCCAATCTCGGTCTTGTTCACTCCTGTGCGCATAAACTGAGGGGCAGAGGGGTCGAATACGAAGACCTTTTTCAGGCAGGATGCGTTGGGCTTATAAAGGCTGTCGACGGTTTTGACGAAAGCAGGGGTTTCAGCTTTTCGACGTATGCTGTTCCTGTTATTCTCGGTGAGATGAAAAGGATTTTTCGCGATGACGGAACCGTAAGTGTCAGCCGTTCGCTCAAAGAAAAAGGCAGAAAGATAAATTTTGAAAAGGAAGCTTTTGTAAAGCAGTTTAACCGTGAACCTACGATAAAAGAAATTGCGGATCGGCTCGGCTTTGATGAATATGAAACCGTTCAGGCAATAACCGCTTCAATGCCCGTAATTTCTATGACAATGCAGGATGAGGACAACGAAAATCAGTTCGATATTCCCGTTGATTCGCACGAGCAGGGCGTTTCAACTCTGATTGCGCTTGAACAGGTTATGGACGAGCTCGACCAAAGGGACAAGGATATAATCAGGATGAGATATTTTTCAGGTCTTACGCAGACGGTGATTGCAGAAAAACTTGGAATGACACAGGTGCAGGTCAGCAGACGTGAAAAGGTAATTTTAAAACAAATGCGTTCAAAATTATTGTAGACAAAACATCGGGTTAGTGGTATTATTTTCACGGAGGTGTTATAATGCCCGGAAAGACCAATTGCGAAAGCTGCAACAATTTCTGTTATGATGAAATTGAAGATTATTACTACTGTTCAATGAACCTTGACGAGGACGAGTATATCAAATTCTTAAGCGCGTCGTATTACGATTGCCCTTATTATGAGCCCGATGATGAATATAAAATTGTAAGAAAGCAGAATTGAGAAAAAACCGCACTTTGTTGCGGTTTTTCTTGCATATTTATGCAATGTGTGTTAAAATATTCGTCATATTAATCAGCATATTTTATGTGAATACTATTAATGAATTTCAAAAGTCAGAACAGAAGGTAGTAAAATGTTGATAGATTTTCACAGCCATATTTTTCCCGACAGAATTGCCGCAGGAGCAATGAGGTCGCTGAGTGACAGTATTGTAAGATATCAGAACGAAAGATACCGCCACTATACAAGAGGAAGATATGATTCAATAATTTCTTCGATGAACCGTAAAGGTGTGGATATGTCGGTAATTCTGCCTATTGCAACGAAGCCGACACAGACAGAGACTATCAATGAATTTGCAAAGAGCATAAGGAGCGACAGAATTACCTCGTTCGGTTCTCTTCATCCGGAGCAGGAAGATTGGGAGAGCGTTCTTGAAAATCTTGCCGAAGATGGTTTCAAAGGAATAAAGCTTCATCCCGAGTATCAGTCTTTTTTTGTTGACAGTAAACGGTCATTGGAAATCCTTAAAAAGGCAGAGGATTTAGGTCTTTATGTAACCCTTCATACGGGATTCGACTACGGAATGCCGCCACCGGCACATTGCCAACCGGACAGGCTTAAGAATGTTCTTGATTACGTCTCGGGTAAGTATATTATTGCCGCACACCTCGGAGCATTTGCTAATTGGGACGAGGTTGAAAAGTACCTTGTGGGGACAGAAATAAACTTTGACACGGCATTTATTTCGAAGTTTATCTCACCTGAACAGTGTAAACGTATAATCTGCAACCACGGAGCAGACAAGGTTCTTTTCGGAAGCGATTCACCGTGGCACGATCCGAAAACGGAGTACGATTTTATTGTCAATCTCGGATTTTCGCAGGAAGAGAATGACAAGATTTTTTATAAAAACGCATTGAAAATTTTGAAATAACAGAGGATATTGAAATGAGAATTGTAGTTAAAGTCGGAACATCAACGCTTGCACATGCGGGCGGACTGTTGAATATACGCAGGGTAGAGGAACTCTGCAAGGTTTTAAGCGACCTTAAAAATGCTGGAAACGATGTCATTCTTGTAACATCGGGCGCGATCGGAATGGGTACGGGCAAACTTCAGCTTAAGTCCAAGCCTACAGATATTGCAGGTAAGCAGGCTGCAGCCGCTGTAGGTCAGTGCGAGCTTATGTATACCTATGACAAGCTTTTTTCTGAATATAATCATACCGTAGCTCAGCTTCTGATGACGGGCGATGACTTCGATCATGCTGACAGATATAATAATTTTATCAACACAATGAACAAGCTTCTTGAATTCTCGGCTTTGCCGATTATCAACGAAAACGATACAGTTTCAACCGATGAAATCAAGGTCGGCGATAACGATACACTCTCGGCTATGGTTGCTGTCAGCGTTAATGCAGACTTGCTTATCCTTCTTTCGGATATTGACGGTCTGTTTACGGCTGATCCTCACAAGGATGCCGATGCAACACTTATTTCTGTTGTTTCTGAAATCACTGACGAAATCAGGGCGCTTGCGGGCGGAGAGGGTACGAGCCTCGGTACAGGTGGTATGAAAACGAAAATCCGTGCGGCTGAAATCAGCACAGCCAAGGGTTGTGATATGGTTATTGCAAACGGTGAAAATCCTTACGTACTTTATGATATTGTTGACGGTAAATCCGTCGGCACAAGATTTGTCAAAAAGGTAGGTGAATGAAATGACAACACTTGATATATTAAAACAGGCAAAAGCTGCCAAAAGAGTTCTCGCAAAGCTTTCAGGTGAGCAGAAGAACGAAGCACTTTACGCCATGGCTGATGCACTTGTTGAGTCCGCGGATGAGATTCTTGCAGAAAACTCTGCTGATATAGAAGCAGCAAAAGGAATAATTTCTGATGTTATGATAGACCGCCTCACTCTTACAAAAGAGAGAATTGCAGGAATGGCGGACGGTATCCGCGAGGTTGCAAAGCTGCCTGACCCTGTTGGTGAAGTGCTTGAACGTGTAGAACGTGAAAACGGTATGGTGATCGAAAAAACAGCGGTTCCTATGGGAGTCGTTGCAATTATCTATGAAAGCCGACCCAATGTTTCATCCGATGCAGCTGCCCTCGCTCTTAAAAGCGGTAATGTGTGTGTGCTTCGTGGCGGTAAAGAAGCTTTCAGAAGTGCAAATGCAATTGTAAACGCTTTAAGAAAAGGTCTCAGAAAACTCGGGATTGATGAAACCGTTATCAATATGGTTCAGGATACAACACGTCAGAGTGCAAACGAACTTATGACTGCAGACGGATATGTTGACCTGCTTATTCCTCGCGGAGGTGCAGGACTTATCAATGCCTGCGTTAAAAATGCAACCGTTCCTTGTATCCAGACAGGTACGGGCATCTGCCATATTTATGTTGATGAAACGGCAGATATTGATATGGCACTTAAAATAATTGAAAATGCAAAAACAAGCAGACCTTCGGTATGCAATGCTGAGGAAGTCTGTCTTGTCAACAGAAAGATTGCGGCAGAATTTTTGCCGAAGCTTAAAAAGCTTCTTGTCGATGAGCGAGATGTCAATCCCGTTGAACTCAGGCTCCACGAGTCAGCACAGGAGTTTATCGACGGCACTCCTGCCGGTGAAGATGATTTCGATACGGAATTCCTTGATTACATACTTGCAGTTAAGGTAGTTGAGGACGTAAACGAAGCTGTTGCACATATTTCTGAACATTCAACTCATCACAGTGAGGCGATTATAACTTCAAGCGATGAAGCTGTTGAAATCTTCACACGTGACATTGACAGTTCTTCTGTTTACGTAAATGTAAGCACACGTTTTACCGACGGCGGAGAGTTCGGTTTGGGCTGTGAAATGGGAATTTCAACCCAGAAGCTCCATGCAAGAGGACCTATGGGACTTCGCGAGCTTACGACTTACAAATATATAATCCGTGGTAACGGTCAGATAAGATAAGGCGGTGACGGTATGGGAAGAACATTTGGTTTTATCGGTTGCGGAAATATGGGCGGAGCTCTTGCAAGAGCTGTTTCTGAAGCAGGGTTTCAAAACGATATTTTACTTGCAGATATAAACACTCAGAGAGTTGAAACTCTTGCAAAAGAGATTTCTGCAATTCCTTCTGACGTGTTTGAGATTGCATCAGAGTGCAGGTTTATTTTCATAGGCGTCAAGCCGCAGATGATTGCTGACTGCTTCGCTGAAATAAAAACACAGCTTAACAACAGAAAAGTGAAACCGATAATAGTTTCAATGGCTGCAGGAGTTACCGTAAGCAGAATCAAGGAGCTTTCGGGTATCGACTCAGTAATAAGAATAATGCCTAATATGCCCGTTTCGGTTGGCTCAGGTGTTGTACTTGCAAAGTCAGAAAACGTCAGCGAAGAGGACAAGTTATCCTTTGAAAATGCGATGAGCAAGGCTGGCATCTTTGACTGGATTGAGGAAAAGTTCATTGATGCGGCAAGCGCCCTTTCAGGTTGCGGTCCCGCTTTTGCATATATGTTTGCTCAGGCTTTGGCTGACGGTGCAGTTGCCTGCGGACTTCCGCGAGATAAGGCTGTTCTTTATTCTGCAGGTACACTTATGGGCTCGGCAAAAATGATTCTTGAAACAGGTAAACATCCTGAAAAGCTCAAGGATGAAGTCTGCAGTCCCGGAGGTTCAACGATTATGGGCGTTAAGGCTCTCGAAGACGACGGAATGCGCGGTGCGGCAATAAATGCAGTTCTGGCGGCATATGAAAGAACAAAAGAACTCGGTAAATAAAATCAAGACATCTGCTTTTTAGGCAGATGTCTTTTTATATCAGCTTTTTCTTTTTAAAAATATATATGCATATGCTTACGGTCAGGACACTGAGGACAATTACATATACATAACCGTATTTCCAGTTGAGTTCAGGCATATAACGGAAATTCATTCCGTACCAGCCCGCAATTAATGTAAGCGGAGAGAATACCGCGGTAATCACCGTGAACAGCTTCATGGTGTTGTTAAGCTTTGTGTCGAGGTTTGATTGGTATAATTCTCTCAGCTGAGTTACATTGTCTCTCAATAAATTCACGTCTGAACAAAGCCGTTCGGATTTTTGTATAAAGATTTCGAAGTATGCAAGGTTGTCGTTATCAAATATATTATTTTCGTTTTCAATGAATGTCTGACCGATGTCGATAAGCTGCTCGTAATAATTTCGCAGTCTGTGCAGTTTGCGCTTGTATTTCAAAAGTTCTTCATCAAAGTTTTTGTACCTGTTTTCGCGGATTATTTTGTCTTCAATCGTGTTTATATTCAGGTCTATATCTTCAAGGAATTTATTGTCTGAACTGATAAGATTATCTACAAACACAGAAATAAATTTTTCGGTTTTGAATTCATCCGGACTTAATCTGTTTACGGATTCGATGAATTTTTTTCGGATACTGTGGTCAGAATCCGAAAATTCAATTATCAGAAACAGGTGTTTTTTGATGAAGAAAGCGAATTTGTTTTCATAATTATTGGTTATATCAGGTTCAATGATTTTGAGCGTTCCGTATATGCAGTCTTTGCAAATCTCTGTTTTTGAACGGAAATAGTGCTCTTCACGGTTAATTTTGGACAATATGTCTTTTTCAAAGTCGAAACAGGAATAAAACTTCTCAAATTCTGATACAGAGATAAATGCCACAGTGTTATTCAAACTTTTTATATTATCAAATTTAATCTCTTTGACTCTGTCCGTAAACTCAAAAATCATAACATACTCCAAGAAAAAAGACCAAACAGTTAACTGTCCGGTCTTTCTGTTTTATGTTATTATTTCTTGCCTTTAGCGATTTTATTCACCGCAACAGCTGCTGTTGTAAGTGCTGCAGCTGCACCAAGGACTGTACCGGCGAGCTTAAGCTTCATATCCTGTCTGTCTGTTACATTCTCCATATACGGGCTGAGGCTCTTGGCCTTGAGACCGAACTGTTTGAAATGGTACATTCTTGTGTTGATGTTTTTGAGATCGTTTTCGTCAAGAGTGATAAGTCTTACGCCTGATCGGCAACCGTCAGTATACGGCCTGAAGCCTGCTGTTTTGCTCTGTGCAAGCATAATTCCGTCAACATATCCTGCGAAATCGTTCATATGGTCGTGTCCGAAAAATGCGCCGATAACGTCGCCGATTTCCTTCCAGGCGGCAAACTGACCGCTGTTTACGCAAGGCGTGCAAGGCCCTTCGCCGAGATAGCCTTCTACTGTTTCTTTAAGTACATGATTCTTGTCGGACCACTTGCGGTGGCCGGGCACTGAATCAAGCTTTTCGTGCACCTTTGCTTCTCTTAAAAGCTCATATTCCTCGGGGACGGGGATATGCTGGAAAAGTAAGGCTGGAATAACTTCTCCGCCGTTCTTTTCTTTAAGCTCGAGAGCGGTCTTTTTGTACCATTCAATCTGGTCCTCGTGAACCCAGTCATAGTATGAAAGCTCCTGGTCATCAGCAAGATTGTTGCTGTCCACGAACCAGAGGTTGAACACATCATCGTCAGACGTGGATGACTTGATAAGCAGGTTATAGTTTCCGTACCCCGTGAGAGTGTCATCGGCATTGAACATATAGCAATTATCGTGCTCGTTATAAAGTCTCATCTGGTCTTTAAGACTTACAGCACACTCGCGGTCATGATTTCCGAAAACAACAGCAAAGGGGATATCCTTGACTGATACAGGGTAGAGAATACGGCTGATTACCGAACGCATCTGCATTTCGTTGTCAGCTCCGGCATTGTCACCGAGGTAAACAACGAGATCGGGATTCAACTGTTCAACTGCTTTGGTAAGAAGCGCATTCATATCATCGGCTTTGTTTGCAGCATTGTCAGAATACATATCGTAGCTTTCGTGAAGGTCTCCGACAAGCATAATTTTAAACTTACCGTTTTTAAATCTTAATGGTTCTTTATTCATAAAATCCCTGCCTTCTTTTTAAGATCTACTCATATTTATTATATAGCGATGTCCTTTTTTTGTCAATTAAAAAGAAAGTGCGGACAGGCTTTCCTGTCCGCGGGTCGGCTGTTATTCCATTGTCTCAACTGTACCGACTTCAACATCAGTCCTGTCTCTGAAAAGCATCGAAATGCACCAGACACCGGCGAGGGAAACAAGTGTGTAAATAATTCTGCTTACGATTGCATCCTGACCGCCGCCAATCCAGCTGACAATGTCAAACTGGAAAAGACCGATTGAGCCCCAGTTTAAAGCGCCGACGATGACTAAAATCAATGAGATTTTGTCCAACATATCATAATCATCTCCTAAACTTTGCTCAATGGTAGTTTTAACAATGCAAATGAATTTATTCAACACTGAGTTTACTTTATAATATTTTCCAAAACTGTTGAAAAAATATGCGATTTGTTATATTATTAAACGTAGATTATTTTAGGAAGTGTTCAGATGATTTTTAAAAATTTTGTTGATACCCATACACATACCAAAAACTCTTTTGACGGAAACTATACGATAGAAGAAATGTGTGAAGCCGCAATCGAGAAGGGTATTCAGATTGTTGCTTTTACCGATCATGTCGAAATGGACTATTTCGTAGAAAAAGGCTTTGATAAGGACGCCGAAAACTCATATAAAGATATAATTCGGGCAAAAGAACTTTATAAAGATAAGATTGAAATCTGCACCGGAATTGAGCTTGGTGAACCGACATATGATGCGGCTCTTTCTGAATCGCTTATCGATTCAAGAGATTACGACTTTGTTATCGGCTCAATTCATAATCTCAGGAAAACAGACGACTTCTGTGAGCTTAAGTATGATGGCTTGGATGTCGAAGCGTTACTTAATACATATTTTGAGGAATTGAAAATCCTTACTGATTGGGCAAAGTTCGATACATTTGCTCATCTTACTTATCCTTTACGTTATATCGTCGGTGAAAACAAGATTCCCGTTGATATGGCAAAGTATAAGAGCGATATTGACGAAATCCTTGATCTGCTTGCTTCTAAGGATAAGGCACTTGAAATTAACACTTCGGGTCTTCGTCAGCCGATCGGCATAACAATGCCTGACGAAAGCATCGTAAGACGCTTTAAAGAACTCGGCGGTAAAATGATTACAGTCGGCTCTGATTCCCATTTTACTCAGCATCTCGGTGCAGGAATCGAGCAGGGAATGCTTATTGCTAAAAACGCAGGTTTTGACAGCGTTTATATTTTCAGAAAGCGTCAGCCTGTTGAAATTGAAATTATCTGAATCTGAGGTGATTACGTGGAAATTTACGATGCATTTACCGAGGGTATTGAACCCGGTGGTCTTCGAAACCGCAATGAAATAAAGACCCTTATCTGTTATCTTGTTTCCCACCTTGATACACCCATAACAAAAGGTCAGCTTAACAATATCATCTGCGAAGAGGGTCTTGCCAATTATTTCGAGCTTAACCAGGCTCTGAGTGAGGTTATCGAAAACGGCAATATTCACATCGTTAAAGCAGATGAAAATGAAGATCCCGAGCTTTTTATCACAGAAATCGGAAAACAGAATACTGCAACTCTTGAAAAGGATCTGCCGTATACTGTCCGCGAAAAAGCCTTGAATGCTGCTGTAAGATTGCAGACGCGTCTTCGCCGTGAACGTGAACACAGAATTCAGATCACGAAACTTGAAAACGGATGTAATATCACAATGTCCGTTCTTGACGGAAACGACGAGCTTATGACGGTAACGTTATTTGTTGCGGACTATGAACAGGCGCTTTCAGTAAAAGAAAAGTTCCTTTCGGATCCCGTAACGGTTTATTCTAATATCGTAGCCTTACTTATGGCATAAAACAACGGCAAGGAGAATTCCTTGCCGTTAATTTTATCTTATTCCGAAAAGCCTGAAAGCGTTTTCTTTTGTTTTATCAATTATTTGCTGAGTGTCAGTTTTTCTGACCTCGGCAATTTTTTCTGCCGTCAGTGCGATCATATCCGATGTACAACGCTTGCCTCTGTTGGGTACAGGTGCCATATACGGGCAGTCTGTTTCAAGAAGCAGTCTGTCTTCGGGCAGATATTCCGCAACCTCAAGAGGTTTGCGGGCGTTTTTAAAAGTAACCGCACCGCCGAGACCGATATACATGCCGAGCTTAATTATTTCTTTTGCCATTTCAACACTTCCGGAGAAGCAGTGGAGAACACCCTTAGGTCTGTACTTTTTCAGAAGATTCAGCGTGTCCTCGTGCGCCTCGCGGTCGTGCACTATGACTGGTAAATCTGCCTCAACTGCGAACTGTAACTGCTTTTCGAAAAAGACAAGCTGTCTGTCCTTAGGTACGAAATCATAATGGTAATCCAGTCCGATTTCACCAACTGCAACACACTTTTCATAAGAACAGAGTTTTTTGATCTGTTCGAATTCCGTTTCGCTGTCTTCGTTGATTTCGCTCGGATGAATACCCAACGCACAGTAGAAATAATCAAACTTTTTGCAGATGTCGATGCTTTTATTACAAGACTTTAAATCACAGCCGCAGTTTATAACGTATTCAACGCCGTTTTCGGGGAGATTTGCAAGAAGCTCGTCTCTGTCTTCGTCAAACTTTAAATCGTCATAATGGGCGTGTGTGTCAAAAATATGGCTATACATTATCTGATCCTTGCTCCTGCAGGCATATCATCAACGAAAATTACCTTAACATCGTCTTCTGCGCAATCGGCCGCAAGAATCATACCGCAGCTTTCAACACCGCAAAGAACAGCAGGCTTAAGGTTTGCAACGAGAATAACTTTCTTTCCGATAAGGTCTTCGGGCTTGTACCATTTTGCAATACCGCTTGCAACAGTTCTCGGTGTGTCCGTTCCGTCATCAAGTGTGAGTTTAAGAAGCTTCTTAGCTTTCTTGACGGGTTCACAGTCCTTGATCTGTGCAACTCTGAGCTCAACCTTTGCAAAATCGTCAATACCGATCTGAGCAAGACCGACGATTTCAGGTCTTTCCTCTTTCTTTTCTTCTGCTTCCTGAGCCTTTCTATTAGCTTCGATTTTCTCAAACATTTCGTTTGCGTCGATTCTGCCGAAGAGCGGTGTAGCAGTACCTACCTTTGTGCCGACTTTAAGTCCGCCGAAAGCTTCAAGGCTCTCATATGAAGTTACGTCTGTGTTGAGCTGTTCAAAAATCTTTGCAGCTGTGTCGGGCATGAACGGGGAGAGGAGAACAGCTGTGAAGCGGATACCCTCAAGAAGATTGTAAAGAACAGTACCGAGTCTTGCTTTCTTTTCTTCGTCTTTTGCAAGAGCCCACGGCATTGTTTCGTCAATGTACTTATTGCAACGCTTTGCAAGAGCAAAGATAGCTTCAAGTGTATCGCTTACTCTGTATTCACCGAAGAGCTTGTCAACTTTTGATACAGTATCAACTGCAAGAGTCTTAAGCTCGTTATCAACATCTTCTGTAACGTCAGCAGGCATAACCTCGCCGCCGAAATATTTATTCGTCATTGCAACAGTACGGTTAACGAGGTTGCCGAGTGTATTTGCAAGGTCAGAATTGTAACGTTCGATAATTGTTTCGTATGTGATCGAACCGTCAGAAGTGTACGGCATCTCTGAAAGAAGATAGTATCTCACAGCGTCAACACCGAAAAGCTCAACAAGGTCGTCTGCGTAGATAACATTACCTCTTGATTTTGACATCTTGTCAGCACCGAAGAGAAGCCACGGATGGCCGAATACCTGCTTCGGAAGCGGCTCGCCGAGTGCCATAAGCATAATCGGCCAGTAGATTGTGTGGAATCTCACGATATCCTTACCGATAACGTGAACGTCAGCAGGCCAGTATTTTTTGTACATATCGCTTGAACCGTCGGGATCGTAGCCGATACCGGTGATGTAGTTAGTAAGAGCATCGATCCATACGTATACAACGTGATTCGGGTCAAAATCAACGGGAATACCCCATTTGAAGGATGTACGTGAAACGCAGAGATCCTGAAGGCCGGGCTTGATGAAGTTGTTGAGCATTTCCTTTTTACGGCTTTCGGGGTAAATGAAGTTTTCGTTATTTTCAATGTAATCCTCGAGCTGTTTCTGGTACTTTGAAAGCTTAAGGAAGTATGCCTCTTCTCTTGCGGGCTTTACGTCACGTCCGCAGTCGGGGCATTTGCCGTCAACAAGCTGTGATTCAGTCCAGAAAGATTCGCAGGGAGTGCAATACATTCCCTCGTATTCACTCTTGTAAATGTCGCCCTGTTCATAGAGCTTTTTGAAAATCTTCTGAACAACCTTTTCGTGGTAATCGTCAGTCGTACGGATGAACTTATCGTATGTTGTATTAAGAAGGTCGCAGATATCCTTAATTTCGCCTGCAACCTTGTCAACGTGCTCTTTCGGAGTAATGCCTGCTTCCTTTGCGATTTCTTCAATTTTCTGACCGTGTTCGTCAGTACCTGTCTGAAAGAAAACGTCGTAACCCTGCATACGCTTGTAACGTGCGAGAGCATCGGTCATAACAATTTCGTAAGAGTTACCGATATGCGGCTTGCGTGAAGTGTACGCAATCGCTGTGGTTATATAGTATTTTCCTTTATTCATGGAAATCCCTCCTGAATTTACATATAGAATTATTATAACATTTTTAATTAATTTATCAAGTGTTAAACACTATTTACTTACCTGTATTTTTATATATAGTGGTATTTTCAATATCAAACTGTTTTTCTTGAATAATAAAAATATATGTGATACAATTATTTCATACATACCGAAGGGTGGTTTTCAGATGTCTTCAGTAATCGTAAGCGTAATATTACCTGCTGTCTCATCAGACGAGAAGTTTCAGAGATTTTGCAGTTCTCTGTTTTCAGGTAACCTTAGTATAGAATTGTTGGTTTGCGATAATTTAGGCAAGCTCAATATAAATGCAGATTATGCGGAATATGTGTCCGTCATTTCTTCAGAAAACAGGACAGAAGCGATAAATACTGCAGTCGGAGCAGCTTCGGGAAAGTTTTTAATGTTTTCCGACGACAGTGTTATATTTGCACCCGAAGCGATTGAAAAGCTTATTGTTGCATCGGGCGGAAAATCTGCAGTATGCAACGTCGGAATAATTGCCGCAGGTGAGTGCAGTAAAGCTTTTACAGACAATTTCTCTGCCGAGGATACTGCGACAAAACCGCTGTTTTTCAATCATTTGCTTTCAACGCGAATAGTTAAAAGTAATTCAATACAGCTTTGCGGTTCGGATTCGCTTTCTCTTATGCTGTTTATTGCCGATTATTACCGCTTTGACAGCTTCAACGCTTGTAAGGAAGTTTTGATGTACACGGACATTAAGACTGAATTCGGGGTTGCTGAATCTGTTCTGTATCTTACGGAATATGCAACTGCTTTCCGTTTAACTGATAATTCAACAGCAACATTATTCTTTATCAGCACGGTTCTGTCAGCGCTTTTACCGTCGCTGAACGAGGCGTTTTTCCTGCTTCTTAAAAATATTATCAGAGAGTTCAGCGGCAATGATATGTTGATGTCGTGGATCAGAGCAGCTTACGGAATTGATACATATCTGCTGTGCGACGAAAATTCTGTTTATGCTGATTTTAAATTCAACGGAGCAAATATTTTTTATAAAGAAGTAACTTTACCGATGCTTCCGGATGCAGTTGTTCGCAATTTTTATTCGGGCAAGTACGGCGTGTCTATGCTCAAAAAATGCATCGGTGCGTGGTTATATTATAAATTCTACTGTCAGAAAGACGGATTTTTGAAAAAGTTCGGTTGTAAACTCGGTCGCAAGCTTCTCGGAGGTGACTTCGTTGGATGATTTCAAGTACCTTGTGAGTGTTGTTGTTCCTGTTTATAACGTTGAAAAATACCTGGATCTTTGTATGCAGTCTTTGCTTAACCAGACACTACAGTTTGACAAAATGCAGATTCTTCTTATAAACGACGGTTCAACTGACAAAAGTGAAGAAATCTGCAAGTCTTATTCTGAGAAATACGATAACGTTTTTCTGTATACCAAAGTCAATGAGGGAGCACCGCAGGCGCGAAACTTTGCTCTGGACAGAGCGGAGGGAAAGTACATCTTTTATCTTGATTCCGATGATACAATCAAGCCTGAGACGGTTGAATCCGTATGCAGTTTTTTTGATTCTGTATATGATGACGTAGACCTCGTTACATACAGGATTATACAGTACTATAACGGCAGACCGACGATAGTTCATTATCGTTATATGACGCTTCTGAAAACAGGTGTATATGACCTCAATGACCCGAAAAACAGATTTATAACCCAGACTCATATGAATGTTTGCGTTAAGAATCTCAGGGAAAACAATGTTAAGTTTGACACAATAAAGCACGAAGATGAAAAATACTGCTGTGAAATTCTTCGCAGGAAAATGAAAATCGGCTTCTGCGATAAGGGAGAGTATATTTACAACCGAAGCAATGTCAACAGCGTTGTTTCAACGCAATTCTCACCCGAGCATATTTTTGAAACTTCGATGAAGCTTTACGAGGATCTTTTTGATTCTTTCCCGGGAAAAGTCCCGGCATATTTTCAGGGAATTGTCTTTAACGATTTCCGTTGGAAATTAATGGACAAAAAGTTCTTCCCGACTCATCTGAATGGCGATGACTGGAAAACAGCAAACAAACGTATCGACTCTCTTCTTTCAAGAATGGATGCCGACACGATAGCCCTGCACCCGTCAGTAAGCGTTGAATATATGCATTACTGGCTCAAGCGCAGGGGAGGATGTACGGTTGTATGCACTCCTGCAGAGCTTTATGTCTGTTGTGAAGGTAAGAATATTCTTAGTGTCAAAAAGCTTAAAATGACGGTAAAGTCTAAAGAAAACATAACTGAATGTATTCTGGCTTCGCCGATATTCTTCCACCTTAAAAAGAAGAATGTTGTGATTAAAAGAAACGGTGAGCCGATAGAGTTTACCTTTATTGATACTCACACGGATATAGATAACTGTGAACCCGAAAAGCTTTATCCGCGGTTTACGGCAAAAAATGATGAATTTGACGGTTCATCGTTTACAGTTGAAATTAATTCGGTTTCTTATAAGATAAAATAACGGAAGTGAAATTATGGAAAAGCCGACTCCTGTTGTTGAAATGGAGCTCTATATAGTCAGGCACGGACAGTCCTGCACAAATATAAAAGGTGGTTACGGTATTCCCGAAGAGGAACTTACACGTGACCAATGGATAAACCCTCCGTTGACCGATCTCGGAAAACATCAGGCCGAGCAGCTTGGAGAGTATTATAAAGACGTAAAGTTCGATGCGGTTTATGCGAGTCCGTTACGCCGTGCAACAATGACTGCATACACTGCGGTTATTCACAACAGATGCTCAGAAAAATATGTTTATACAATGCCGTGGCTTATTGAATGCGGCATAGCTGAGGATTATTCGGCTGTAACTTTTGATGAGCTTAATGAAGAGTTTGACGGCAGGATTTTAGCTCCCGAAGGAATAGATGTCAGCGGAAACCTCGTCAACGGTGACGGCGATAACGATGATGCACACAGAGTAAGAGCAAAGAATGTTTTAAGCTATCTCAGAGAAAGATACAAAAACGGCGAGAAGATAATGGTTGTTGCTCACGGAGCATTCAATACGGACCTGTTTCTTCATGCAATCGGAGCTGAGGATACGCGGCTTTTTGACCCTGCATTTTCTAATACAAGTGTCACCAAGATAATTTTCTATAAGGAAGGTACCGGCCCGTACGGATTTGATATTGAGCTTTGTTATTCTAACAGTACGGCACATATAGCAAACGAAAAACATGCTGTATAAATAAAAGAGAGAAGTCAATCGGCTTCTCTCTTTTTGCTTATTTTCTTTTATATTCAACCCATCTGAAGCTGTATCCGTTACATTCCTTTTTGCCTGAATCTTCAGCTACGTACCATTCGTCAGCAGTGAGCTCAGGGAACTTTTTGTCCGCCTCTTCAGCCACAGCATCAATATGAGTTATTATTGCTGTGTCGCACAAGGGCAGAAGCAATCTGTAAATTGACTCGCCGCCGATAACATATACATCGTCGGAGTTATACTGCTTGAGTGTTTCTTTTAATTCGTCAGTATCTTTGACAAACAAAGCACCCTCAACTTCGAGGTCAGTGTTTCTTGAAAGAACGATATTTACTCTGTTTTTCAAAGGCTTTGAGTTCGGAAAGGAATCGAGAGTCTTTCTGCCCATAACACAAACCTTCTCGATAGTCTGTGAGCGGAAAAATTTAAGATCGTCGGGAATGTAGAAAAGAAGATCACCCTTGTTTCCGATATTCCACTCTTTATCAACTGCTACAATTAACTTCATTTTATTTTACCTCAGACTGCAATAGGAATGTTTTTGACCTGCGGATGTGTTTCATAGTTATCGAGCCTGAAATCGTCAACCGTGAAATCGTAGAAATCCTTGATTTCAGGGTTCATCCAGAAAGTAGGTGCGGGGAGAGGCTCACGCTTGATAAGCTCCTGAATTACGGGTATATGTCGGTCATAGATATGTGCGTCGGCGATAACGTGAACGAATTCACCGACTTCCATATCACATACCTGAGCGAACATATGAAGAAGCACGCTGTACTGAACAACGTTCCAGTTGTTGGCGGCGAGCACGTCCTGACTTCTCTGGTTGAGAATGCCGTTAAGTACAAGCTTGCCGTTTTCACCCTGAGTAACGTTGAAGGTCATACTGTAAGCACACGGATAAAGCCCCATTTCACTAAGATCGTGATGATTGTAGATATTTGTCATAATACGGCGGCTGAAGGGATTGTTCTTAAGGTCGTAAATAACGCGGTCAACCTGATCAAACATACCTTCCTTGTACTGATGTTTTACGCCAAGCTGGTAGCCGTATGCCTTACCGATGCTGCCGTCTTCATCTGCCCAGGAGTCCCAGATATGAGAGTTGAGCTCATTTATATTGTTGGACTTTTTCTGCCAGATCCAGAGAATCTCGTCGATGCAGGACTTGAAAGCTGTGCGGCGGAGTGTAAGGGCGGGGAATTCCTTTTTAAGATCGTATCTGTTAACAACACAGAAAAGCTTCTGAGTGTATGCAGGGGTTCCGTCTTCCCATACAGGACGTACTTTTTCACCTTTTGTATCTGTTCCGTTTTCAAGGATATTGTTACACATGTCAATAAACAATTTGTCAGCGTAGCTCATTTTTTACTCTCCTTTGATTTTAATTAAACATATTTCGGGCCTGTTGTTAAACCGGAGCGGAATAGGATAATTACCGATTCCGGATGTAACATACAGACTTGTATTTTCAAATTCATACAAACCTTTGTCTGTGATTGTTCCGTTATATGTGATTTTCGGAAGTATGTGTCCGTTATAGTACAGTCCGCCGAACCACGGCAAACGGATCATACCGCCGTGTGTATCACCGCTGAATATATAGTCAAAGCCAAAATCACCGTAGTGCGGCATTGACGGAATGTGCGACAGAAGAATGTTTATTCTGTCTTCTGGCGGTGTTTCAAACTCGTTATGAAGGTCAAATGTATCCGTAAAATATACGTTATTGATTCCGTAAATTCTTAATTTGGTGTCTTTAATCACAACATCACGGTAAATATAATCGAGCAGATAAACATTTTTAAGTTCGGTTACTTTTTGCTTGTATTCATCGTCGTAATCGTGGTCACCGGTTACGGCATAGACATCGGCAATTTCCGAAAGCTCTTCTAAAAAGCCTATAACCTTGTCGATCCGACCGGTCATACCTCTTGAATACATATCGCCAAGAACGAATATGATATCAGGGTTTGTGTCTTTAATGCTGCGTATTACTTTGTCATTATCATAAAAATACGAATAATGCAGATCGGAAACAAGCGCAATACGGATTTCATCTTCTGTCTTTTCTGTTGTTAAGGTTGTTTCGACGGTTTTTAGTGTAAGGTTGTCATAGCTCCATACAGCCAACACGACGACAGCAAGAATAAGACAAAAGAATTTAATAAGTCTTTTTTTCTTTTTCAAATAATCACGTCCTAAACGTATACGCCAGTATTATATATCAGATTTGTGAAAAAAACAACAGTTAACTTGTTGTTTTATTTAAGTATAGTGTCGATCAACAAAAATGATATACAGGCAGGTATTCCGAAAATACTTGCCGCGGTAATAGTATACCAATTCAAAGCAATTGTTACTCCCGTGAGCAAGCCTACTGTGTTGACGGCAAGAAGCGATGCGATTCCCTGAAATACTGTTTTTACAAGGTTTGTTACAAATTTTCCGCTTTTAAGCATCGAAAAAACAACAACTGAAATTCCGATAATTATAACGGTTACGATCATCGCTTTCATATATTTACACCGCCTATGAACTCAGAATTATAGATTTTTCCGAGTTTTGCTTCTTTTATAAGGTAGCTGTAATGTGTTTCAAGCTCCTTCATTCTGTAAATTAATGATTCAGTTTCGTACGGGTCAGTGACTTCATTAAAAAGCGTCCATGCCTTATTAAGTTCGCGTATAACCCTTGTTGTTTCGTCAGTAAGCGTCTTATCAATTCTTTTTGGTGTTTTGCAGTCAGCAAATAAGTCAATCAGCATCGTTTTTCCCTCCGTAAGCTTTGATAAATTAATATTGCTTAAAGCGGAGAATTATGATAATATAATCAGGTCGGAGGTGATTGAAATGTATGATATAGCAATTATAGGTGCAGGTGCATCGGGTCTGGTGGCGGCAATAAGCGCAAAAAAATCAAACAGAAATCTTTCTGTACTGCTGATTGAGGCTCTGCCGAAGATAGGCAAGAAGATTCTTGCAACAGGAAACGGCAGATGTAATCTAACGAATCTTAATGCACAGACACAGAGTTATAATACCAAGGCTGTATCTTATATAATGAACAATTACTCTCCCGAAAAGATTGTGGATTTCTTTTCCTCGATAGGTCTTGAATGCGTTGCAGATGATGAATCAAGAGTCTACCCCATGAGTAATACTGCTGCAAGCGTCCTTGACTGTCTGAGATTTGAAGCGGAAAATCTTGGTGTTGAAATAATGACCGATACCAAGATTACTTCGGCATCGAAAAAGAACGATTATTTCGAAATAAACAACAAAATAAAGTGCAGAAAACTGATCGTTTCAACGGGCGGCAAAGCTTCGACAGCGCAAGGCTCTGACGGAAGCGGATATCCTCTTGTGAAAAGTCTTGGACATAGCGTAACAGCGCTTTATCCGGGTCTGATTCAGCTTACTGTCAAAGAAAATCTTAAACCACTGAAAGGTGTTAGGGTAAAGGCAAAAGCTTCTCTTAAACTCCGAAACGGAAAAGAAATTGACCGTTCCGAAGGCGAAGTGCTTTTTGCTGACTACGGACTTTCGGGAATCGCCATAATGGATATCAGCAGAAGTGTAAGAGACAACAATTGTAAATGTACTCTGAATATTCTTCCTGAATTCACACAAAAGGATGTTGTTAATTTTCTTTCCCGTGCGAAGAAGCGTAATCCCGAGCTTACTCTTGAGGATGCATTCTGCGGAATTGTTCCCAGGAAAGTTGGTTATCTGATTATCAAAAATGCAGGACTCAGGCAGGATGTTACACTCAAAGAACTGAAAAATTCAGATATCAATTTGTGTGCGGACAAGCTTAAAAACTGTGAATTTACCGTAACGGGAACCAGAGGCTTTGAAAGCGCACAGATTACTGTCGGCGGAGTCTGTATTGATGAATTTAACTTAAAAACGCTTGAATCAAAGATAGTTCCGGGGCTGTACTGTACCGGTGAACTTCTCGATGTAGATGCTCCGTGCGGAGGGCTTAACCTTCAGTGGGCATGGGCGAGTGGGATAACCGCAGGCATTGATGCTGCACAAAGCTTAACAAAATGAAAAAGGACCGGATTTTCCGGTCCTTTATTTTTTATTCGATGTCTTTAAGTGCATCAATTTCTGACTTATCAACTGTGATTCTTTTATCCTTGATAAGCTTGACGTCTTTTCTGTGGTAAACAGCAGGTGCTGCCTCAGGATATCTGTCAAGGCAGATTTTAAGAATTCCTTTAAGAAGATTAACTTCAACAACACTGCCTTTTCCCTGAGGAGTGTCAACGATAGCTCCGACTTTGGGCGTTACGTGTAAAAGATGTTCGTATGCATTCTGCTCGTATTTAAGGCAACACATAAGTCTTCCGCAGGTTCCACTGATCTTTGTAGGGTTGAGAGAGAGTCCCTGCTCCTTCGCCATCTTGATTGAAACGGGCTGGAAATCACCAAGGAAGCTGTTGCAGCAGAACGGTCTGCCGCAGATGCCGAGTCCGCCCTTCATCTTTGATTCATCACGCACACCGATCTGGCGAAGCTCAATTCTGATTCGGAATACGCTTGCGAGATCCTTGACAAGTTCGCGGAAGTCAACGCGTCCGTCCGAGGTAAAGTAGAAAAGCACTTTGCTGCCATCAAAGGTATATTCAACGTCCACAAGCTTCATGTCAAGCTTGTGGTTTTCAATTTTCTTAAGACAGATTTCAAAAGCTTCTTTTTCCTTTTTCTTGTTGTTTTCAACAATCTTAAGGTCTTCAGCTGTTGCAAGACGGATGATGGGCTTAAGAGGTTTGATGATTTCTTCATCGTCTATTGTTCTGTTTTCCATGGCAACTTCACCGCATTCAATACCTCTTACGGTTTCGACAATTGCGAAGTCACCTTTTTTAAATTCAATATCAAGAGGATCAAAGTAATAAATCTTACCGACCTCTTTAAATCGTATTCCGACTACTTTTGACATAGCAGGTACCTCCGGGATTTGTACAGTAGTTATCCGCCGTAGGCAGTGCTTCTCAAAACACTGCAGAAGCGGGTTATAAGCAGATTTTTATTAGCGTTTTTGTTTATACAGCTGAAAAAGTGTTCAGTGTTTTCAACAAGAGTAATAAGTGTTTTTAAAGAAAACTTCAAAGCAAGCTGATTCGAAGTTTCTGAATAGTTGCTGAGTGTAATGTTGCTTCCTGTTTTTACTGCAACCGCATCACGGAAAATCAGCTGTAATGAAGCAAGAGTAAGCGGAAGCATATCCTTATCCTTTTCAAAGGCTGAAGCAAGACGCATAAAGTTGAGCTCGGTAACTTCTGTCAATGCGGCAGCAAGTTTATTGGCAAGCTCATCCGCTTTGTCAGTATATTCGTTAGTAATTTTACGGTCCTCAGCACCGAGGTTGAACGGTGTAACTCTTGACATAATTGTTTCAAGAAGAGCAGCCCGTGATTCACACAGAAGTATAAAACGTGCATATGACGGCGGTTCTTCCAAAGTTTTAAGAAAAGCATTCTGTGCCGAGGCATTCATCTTGTCTGTGTTTTTCAGAATATAAACCTTGCATTTCGCTTCGTTTGGCATAATGTAAGAATCAGCACGGATTTCTCTGACAAAATCAACCTTGAAAACTTTTTCTTTCCTTTGCTCAGGATCAAAAACGATGACGTCAGGATGCGCTCCGTTTTTAATTTTAGTACAGTTTTTGCAGATTCCGCAGGGGATTGTACTTTCGCAGATAAACGAAGAGGCGATATACAAAGCAAGCTCGTCACGGTCAGCGGCACTGCCCGAATCGATCAGGATTGCGTGGGGCAACCGACCGTTTTTCATAAGCTCCGTGACCATATCAAAAATTCTGTTATTCATTACAGCATTTACGCTCCGTTACATTTTATGGAACTGTTCAACGTCAAGAACAAAAACGGTTGCACCGCCAACGGTAATTTTTACGGGAATGGTGGGCATAATACCGCCCTCGAAAGCAGGGGAGACAGATGTGATTTCTTCTCTTTTTTTGCAATTTGTACGAAGTATATCAAGCAGTTCCTCGACTTTGTCGTCTTCGACACCCATAAGAAGAGTGAGGTTTCCTGCACGAAGGAATCCGCCTGTTGTGGAAAGCTTCGTCGCATAAAGACCTGCCTTAGTGATTTCGCTGAGGACAGTCTGTGAATCGTCACTGTTGATGATTGCAATAATAAGTTTCATAACGATATCATTCCTTTACTTATATAAGATTTCCAGATTCCGTTTAATTACTTTTTCACCGCGCCAGGAATATGCTCTGTCCGAGATATCGGAATCCGCACGTGCTTTGAGTTCAGCACCGTTTTTGAAAATCTCGATTGGCTCAGATTTTACCTTTTTATTCATGGGACAGACGTTCTGACAAATGTCGCATCCCCAGGCACAACCGCTTGATTTTATCATTTCTTTCTGCTCTTCGGTAAGCTCACCCTTTTTCTGAGTAACGGCTGAAAGGCATTTCTCAGGATCAATGCCGTTTTCACTTATCGCTTTTGCAGGGCAGGCTTCTATGCATTTTCTGCAACCGAAGCAGGCGGTGTTTTTAACTTCTATATAATCAAAAGCTTTGGTTGTTACTATTTCACCGATGAAAACCCACGAACCGTACTCTTTATTAAAGAAAAGTCCGTTAAGTCCTCGTACACCAAGCCCTGCCGAGATTGCAGCCTTAACTTCGGGTATAGGGGAATTGTCGGTAAAAACAACAAATTCATCTTCGGGAAAAGCTTCTTTAAGCTTTTTGGAAGCATTGTCAAGAATTTCTGTTACTGTTTTATGGTAATCAGGAACAACCGCATATTTTGAAATATCAGAACCGTCATAAGCTTCGTCACCAAGATAATACGGAAAAAGCATAACGATAATGCTTCTTGCGTTTTCGGGAATTCTGCTTTTGGCTCTGCAATCAATGAGCGAGTCCTTGATCTGATCAAAAGGGCAGAAACCGTAGACAGGGGCTGTTTCTGAAAGAATTTTATTAATCATATTCTTACCTCTCAGGCAATTGATTGTACAGCGGCAATTATCAGCGGCATAGTGATTACGGAGATAAAGCTGACTGTTGCAACTATCTGAGCGGCAAGTCCTGTGTCTTTATTATATTTCGCAGCAAACATAACGGTATTATTTGCTGTCGGAGCGCAGGAAGAAATTGTAAGAGCGATAAGCAGTGTTCCGCTGAGCCCGAAAAGCTTAAAAATTCCGACCATCGCAGCAGGAAGAACCAGGAGCTTCATAATTGAAACAATAAGGATCTTTTTGTGCTTGAAAATGTCGTTGATTTTTGTGTGAGCAAGAAATGTACCGAATATAAGCATTGCGATCGGAGTTTGCATTGTTGCAAGATAAGATATCGGTTCATTAATAAGCGAGGGGAGATCTATCTTGAAAATAAACAGAGGCAAACCGATCAGAACGGAAATTACTCCCGGGTTAAGAATAAGCTTCTTTTTGTCAAATTTTCCGCCTTCGTTGTTCATAATATAAACACCGTGAGTGAAAGAAACAACGTTAAAAGCCATTACAACTGCGGAGCAGTAGAAAACTCCTTCGTCGCCAAGAATAGCTTCTGTAAGCGGCAGGGTCATATAACCGACATTTCCGTAAATGGAACTGTATCTGAAAAGCGTATTCTGTTCACGGTCGCCTTTGCGGAACAACGGAGTGTTAAGAAGAATTGCAACAAAGTGCATAAGAAATCCGCAGCCGGCAGCAACAAGGAGTTTTAAACCGGTTTCTTTTGTGAATTCCTGATTAAGGAAAGATCTGATAATAACACAAGGGGTAATTATCCAGAAAAGTAAATCGGTACAAGCTTTTGCCGTCTTTTCGGAAAACAGTCCTATTTTGTCGCTTATAGCACCTATAAGAACAATAATGTAAAGTATGCCGACCTGCTGTGCGGCAATTTTTACGTTTTCAAAAAACATACGTTATCCTCGGATCAATTATTTTCGATGCTTTTGGTTTTAGCTTTTGACGATGAGATGCATACGTAAATTGCATAGACAGCAAAAGTAATGTCGCTTACGTACACAGGATGAAGAGCGTTGATCATTTCGCTTTTGCCCGTGATAAGAAGAATGAATCTCGGCACAAAGCATACAATAGCAAACATAGCTGCAGGAAGACCGTAAGCGTAGATTTTCCAGAAGATACCGTCTGCATCAATTTTGGATCTTATCTGTGCAAGGGCAAGGAAGAATACCATTGCAAAAACAATTGCAAAAAGCTCAATCAGAAGATCTGACACATTGGTAAAAGCAATTGTTCGTTTGAATCTGTAAAGCAAACGGAAAACGCACCAGATAACCGGGCCGAGTGCAAGCAATCTGAATTTCGGCAGGGGATTTTCGTTGAGTGACGAAAGACCGGAAATTATGAAATAAAAACCTGACAGTGCTGCGAAAATTCCTTCAAAGATAATGAGGACGCCGCCCTGTGCGGAAATGTAATCAGACAATCCGTTGCGGTCGAGATACTTCGGCGCATTGCCGAGAAGGTCGATGAAATCTGTGATGAGATCAACGGCGCTGAACATTGCACCTGCGGCCATGATAAGCGAAACGGCAAGAAATGTTTTTGAATATTTTTCAATCGTTACCGTTTGAATGGATTTGTGATTGATGTACGACAATGCTATGCATACAACCATAGCGATTGCAAGAATACCATATACGACTATGATTGAAAAATCGTTTGTATCATAAAAGCCCGTACTTGGGTTAATCAGCTTAAGGTACTGATAAACTCTGAGGGGAACGGCAATAAGAACCGCAGCAAGTACTGCAAAAAAAGGAATTCTTTGAATCAGACTGTTGTTGTTTTTTAATTTGTTCATTTTATTTAACAATCCTTTCTTCAAACGGAATATATTCGGGATCGAGAGTAAATTTATCAATTCGGTCATCAATCTTAATATATTCTCTTCGTGTAGAAACGCTCTTGTATGCCGGGCGGATGATTCTGCCACCTGTCATAATCTCTTCAAGACGGTGAGCTGACCAGCCTGCGATTCTTGCAGTTGTGAAAAGTGGAGTGTAGATGTCCTCGGGAATCTGAAGCATTTCGTATATGAGACCCGAATACATATCAACATTTGCACAGATGGGCTTTTTGCTGCCCTTGACCTTGAGGAAAACTTCAGGTGTAAGGCGCTCAACAGTTTCAATAAGATTGAATCTGTCTTCATAGCCTCTTTTCTGTGCGAATTTTCTTGCTTCTTCCTTAAGGATTACTGCTCGCGGGTCGGAGAGTGTGTAAACTGCGTGACCCATACCGTAGATAAGACCTGAACGGTCACCGGCTTCCCTCTTGATTATCTTTTCAAGGAAATCTGCTACCTGACCTTCGTTTGAAGTGTCGCTGACACCTTCCCTGATGTAATTGAACATTTCGGAAACCTTTATGTTTGCACCGCCGTGCTTAGGTCCTTTAAGAGCACCGATACCTGCGGCAAAAGCTGCATAAGTATCTGTTCCGCTGGAAGTGAGTACTCTTGTTGCGAAGGTGGAGTTGTTACCGCCGCCGTGCTCAGCATGTACCATAAGGCAAAGGTCAAGAAGCTTTGCTTCCTCGTCCGTAAAGGTCTTGTCGGAACGCATGGAACGAAGGACAGCTTCTGCAGTTGAGTGGTTTGGCTTTGTAGGATGGATGTACATACTCTTTTTGTAGTAATGACGTCTTTTTACCTGGTATGCATAGGACATAATAACGGGGATCTGCGCAATAATCTGAATTGACTGTCTTATGACATTTTCGATCGACTGATCATCCGGGTTTTCGTCATATGAATAAAGAGCAAGTACCGAACGTGTGATTTTGTTCATGATGTCGGGCGAAGGAGCCTTCATAATCATATCTTCAATGAAATCTTCGGGAAGGTTCCTGCATTCTGCAAGGATTTCATTGAATCTTTCAAGCTGTCTTGTTGTGGGAAGTGAACCGAAAATAAGAAGCCATGCAACTTCTTCGAATCCGAAACGGTCTTCCTCCTTACAGTTTTTAACGATGTCATACATATTGACACCGCGGAAGAAAAGATTACCTTCCTTCGGGACTCTTTCACCGTCGTTGATGTAGTAACCGTCAACAGAGCTGATTTTTGTAAGACCTGCCATAACGCCTGTTCCGTCAGCGTTTCTCAGACCGCGCTTAACACTGTATCTGTTGAAATCGTCAGGATTTATTTTATTATGTTTACGGAGCTCTTCCACAAGAAACTCAACGTTTTCGTTTGTAATGGGAGTTACATAAGAACTCATAGTTTCACCGCCAAATAATATTTCAGAACATTATACAATATAATACATTGTAAAGTCAAGAAAAATGCACGGATTTTATTGCTCTGTTTATGTAATTATTTACAGCTTGTCTGCATAGTATTTCTGTGTAGGAGGAATAAAAAATGAAGCAGATATTTTTAACGTGTTCAATTCTTACGATTGCAATGATTCTTATACCGTTGGCAGTGCTTAAAGATAACCGTGAAGAGACTGTTTCTTCGTCTTCTTTGGTTGAAGATGACGGTGGATATATAAACGTGATGAAAAGCGAAAACGGTAAGGTGGAAAAGGTGAGCGAAAGGGAATATCTTATCGGATCGCTGGCTGCAGAAATGGATTTATCCTGTCACGAAGAAGCTTTGAAGGCTCAGGCTGTTGCTTGCTATACATATGCACTGTACACTAAAAATAAGAACCTTGATGATGAGCTTAACGGCGCGGATATCAGTGATGACACCGATGCTCATCAGGGTTATCTTAATGTTGATGAAAGAAAGGAGAAGTGGGGAGAAAAATTTGAAGAAAACGAGAAAAAAGCTGGCGAAATTGTCGATGCGGTTTCAGGTAAACTGATTATCTACCAAAATGAACCGATTCTTGCGGTTTATCATGATCTGAATGTCGGAAAAACAATGAGCGCCGAGCTTGTATGGAAGGAAAAAATACCGTATCTCACGCAGAAAGAAAGTCCGGGTGATAAGCTTTCGCCGAAATACAGTCAGAAGGTTGATTTTTCACGCGATGATTTTAAGAAAAGCCTTGAAAAAATTGACGGAATTGTGCTTGATGACAGTGATGGAAAGTGGATAGGTAAAACGGAAAAAACAGATGACGGATACGTAAAAAGCATTGAAATCTGCGGAGAAAAACTGTCTGCTGAGGATTTTTGTACAGCGCTGGAATTGAAAAGTAAATGCTTTACCGTGACAGAAAGTGAAAATAAAATTTCGATTAATGTTATCGGAAACGGTCATATGGTTGGAATGAGCCAATACGGAGCGGACTATATGGCAAGGCAGGGTTCAGATTATGAGGAAATATTAAAATATTATTATTCGAATGTAGAAATTCAATGAATTTTTTTGTAAAACTATTGCATTTTTTCGTTATTATGTTACAATAGTGTCAAATCTGGGACAAGGAGGATGAATTCAATGGCATTTAAAATTACTGATGATTGCATCTCTTGCGGTGCATGTGAAGCTGAGTGCCCGGTAGGTGCTATCGCTGAAGGTGACGGCAAGTATGAGATCGATGCTGATGCTTGCGTATCATGCGGTGCATGTGCAGACGCTTGCCCGGTAGCTGCTCCCGTAGAGGAATAATCAATTTAAACCAGCAGGGTAGACTTCGGTCTGCCCTGTTTTTCTTTTTGACATATTGTTCTTTTGATAGTATAATACCCTAGAGGTGGTTTGATGGCAGATTTCCGAAAAGAATATCTTGGCGGCGGTGTCAGCGTTATTGTGTCCGATGAACACGGCTTCGGAACTGATGCTGTTTTGCTTGCGGATTTTGCTTCTCCGAAAAGGAAGGAGAATGCCTGCGATTTCGGAACAGGTTGCGGAATTATTCCGATGCTTTGGTACAGAAACGGCTGTGCAAAACAAATCTGGGGCGTTGAGCTGCAGAAGCAGGGTTATGAACAGGCTTGTGAATCTGCAAAAATAAGCGGTGCTGAAGAAAAAATCACCTTTATAAATCACGATCTGAGAGATATTAAGTCTGTTTTTGAACACGGAACGATGGACGTTGTATCCATGAATCCGCCGTATAAAGCTGCCGACAGCGGAATCAAAAGTTCCTCTCAGGCAGACCTTATTGCAAGGCATGAGGTTGAATGTAAGCTTTCTGATGTCACTTCTGCCGCAGCGCACTTGCTTAATTTCGGCGGACGTCTTTGTATGTGTAACAGACCTGAACGGTTGAGTGATACAATCATCGCAATGAAAGAGGCCGGTATTGAACCCAAAAGACTGCGTTTTGTGGTTAAGAGGCCTGATACACGTCCGTGGCTTTTCCTGATTGAGGGCAAAAAGGGAAGTAAGCCTTACCTTAATGTTGAGCCGATGCTTATTATGTACGGTGATGACGGTGAACTTAGTGACGAAGTTATGAATATCTACGGTGAATATAAGGAGAACATAAAGTGAGTAAACTCTATATTGTCGGAACACCTATCGGAAACCTCGGGGATTTTTCTCCAAGAGCAGTTGAGACCCTGAGTGAATGTGATTTTATAGCTGCTGAAGATACACGCGTTACGCTCAAGCTTTTAAACCATTTTGGTATAAAAAAGAATATGGTCAGCTACTTTGAACATAACCGTCGAGAACGAGGCGAAATGATAGTTTCAAGGATTCTTTCAGGTGAAACCGGTGCGCTCGTTACCGATGCAGGTATGCCTGCTATATCGGATCCGGGTGAAGACCTTGTGAATTTGTGCCACGAGAACGGAATTAAGGTTGAATCTGTCCCAGGTCCCTGTGCTTTTACTACTGCTCTGGCACTTTCAGGAATGCCGTCGGGAAGATTTACTTTTGAGGGCTTTCTGAGTGTGAATAAACCGAGCAGAAGAGAACATCTTGATTCCCTTAAAAATGAGACGAGAACGATGCTTTTTTATGAAGCTCCGCACAAACTCGGTGCAACTCTGAAGGATATGTTTTCGGCTTTCGGTGACAGAGAGATTGCTATTGTCAGAGAAATAACCAAAATACACGAGCAGGTTATCAGAACAACGCTGTCTCAGGCTGTTGAGGATTACGGTGACGGCGGTCTGAAAGGTGAAATTGTGCTTGTGATTCACGGTGCAGAACCGGTTGCAAATGACGATGAAATGACCCTTGATGATGCTGTTAAAATGGCAAAGAAAAGCGTTGAAAACGGACTTTCCGTAAGCGAAGCGGCAAAGCAGGCGGCAAAGATTTCAGGGTATAAAAAAGGCGAGATTTACAAGTGCCTGATAGGAGACTGATTATGGGATTTTTTGAATACATTTCACAGCACTGGTACGCAGGAGCGGCCCTTATTCTGCTTGTAGTTCTGACTGTTTTTGTGTGGATCAGAGCTATGATTTCAGGCAGAAAAAGAAGCGAAGAAAGAGAGCGTATTATTGCTGAAATCGAAAAAGAAAAAGCGCTCAGAAAAGAGTTTAAAGATATTGATGAAAGCACATTTTCCGAGGGTGTGGACGATTATCGTCTGGTTACCGGATTGTGCGCTCACGTTCAGCAGAAAATTGAAAATGAAGAAGATATGAATGCTGCGTTTTCACTTCTTTCTGAGGCTGAAAAGTACGCATACACTCTCGGCTATGTCTTTGAGGACAGCAAAAACGGACTCTCTGAGTTCTTCCGCGCAAACGGTGAACCGTTACTTTCCGTATCTGCTGAGGCTGTTGATAAAGTTATAGGCGGCGAGTTTGCAGAAATTTTCCGCAAAGAATTTATAATGCTTGACGAAAATGACGAAACAACGTCTGTTGACAATAATGCTTTGGAAATTCTGGACGAAAGTTTTAAAAAGCTTCTTGAAGAGAGTGGAAAAGATATTTACCGTAAAGCTGCTTCTTATATGCGCGAAAATAAAAAATATTTCCTTGATTGATGTCATGAAAAAGTGCTCTGTTTTTTGGAGCACTTTTCTTTATTTTTTTGGGATTTTTATGTAATAAATACTTTATTTTTATAGCTGTCTGTGATATAATAATCATGTGTTTAGAATGGACACCAATTGACAAATAAAGGGGCAGATGTTATGGCACATTTTATTTTTTCAGCATTTTGTGACGAGTCGGGAGAAGCTACTATAGGCGGACAGATGGCTGCTTGTAAGGCTAACGGCATTACTCATATGGAACTCAGAGGCTTTGGTCCTGATCTTAGCATAAACAATCTGAGCGTAGAGCAGGCTAAGGAAATGAAAACTGAAATCGATAAGGAAGGAATGAAGGTTTCTTCAATCGGTTCCGGCTACGGCAAAATCAATATCAAAGACGATTTTGAACCTCATTTTGAGGCTTTTAAAAATACAGTTGAAGTTGCAAAGATTCTTGAAGCTAAGTACATCCGTATGTTCAGCTTCTACTTTGACGAAGGCGATGACTTCGATGCATACAGAGATGAAGTTATCCGTCGTGTGAAGGCTCTTGTCGATTATGCAGACGAGAACGGACTTGTTTGCTGCCACGAGAATGAAAAAGGCATTTACGGTGACACAGCTGAAAGATGCTTTGACGTACTTGAGGCCTGTGAAGGTAAACTCAGAGCAGTTTTTGATCCCGCAAATTTTATTCAGTGCGGTGTAGATACGGTCAAAGCATACGATATGCTCGAAGATTATATTGAATATTTCCACGTGAAAGATGCCCTTTATAACAGCGCAGAAGTTGTTCCTGCAGGTGAGGGTGACGGACATCTTCTCGATATACTCAAAAAGTTTGATAAGAGAGAGCAGGTTGCGATTCTTTCTCTTGAACCTCATCTCAAGGTCTTTGACGGACTTTCAAATCTCGAAGTTACCGACGAGGTTGAAAATGCAATGAAAGCTCATACATATGCTTCTCATGCTGAGTCTTTCAAGGCTGCCGCTGACGCTATGCATAAGGTCGCTGAAGAAGTACAGCCCATCCGCTTCGGTATTATCGGTATGGGTAATATGGGTACCGCACATGCAAAAAATTTCCTCAACGGCGATATAAGAGAGCTCCGTATCACGGCAGTTGCCGATATCGTTCCTGAAAAACTTGAGTGGTCTGCAAAGAATCTTCCCTGGGCGAAGAGATACAATACTGCAACAGAGCTTATGGAAAGTGGAGAAGTTGATGCAGTTATCATCTGCGTTCCGCATTATTTCCATCCGCCTCTCGTTATTGAGGCGCTTAAGAACGGTCTTCACGTTGTATCTGAAAAGCCTGCAGGTGTTTACACAAAGCAGGTTCGTGAGATGAACGAGTTTGCAGCCAAGCAGGACAAGACTTTTGCAATGATGTTCAACCAGCGCACAAACTGCGTTTACAGAAAAATTAAAGAAATAATTGACAGCAAAGAGTACGGTGATATCCGCAGAGTTAACTGGATTATCACTGACTGGTACCGTACTCAGGCTTACTATAATTCAGGCGGATGGCGTGCTACCTGGGTTGGTGAAGGTGGCGGCGTTCTTCTCAACCAGTCACCGCATCAGCTTGACCTCTGGCAGTGGCTTTGCGGTATGCCTTCCAAAATCCGTGCATTCTGCCATGAGGGAAAATGGCATGATATCGAGGTTGAGGACGACGTAACAATTTACGCTGAGTATCCTAACGGTGCAACAGGTGTATTTATCACTACAACAGGTGATTATCCGGGATCAAACAGACTCGAAATCACAATGGATAAAGCTAAGCTTGTGTGTGAAGAGGGAAGAAAGATTACTCTTTATGAGCTTGCTGAGTCTCTTCCGGAAAATATTGCAAACTGTGAAAACGGATTTACAAATATTGAAATTAAAGAAATTGACGTTGAAACAGACGGCAGAAATGACCAGCATACCGGTGTTCTTAATGCCTTTGCTGACCACATTCTCTACGGTTCACCACTTGTTGCAAACGGTGACGAGGGTATAAGAGGTCTTATGATTTCAAATGCGGCTCATTACTCAAGCTGGACAGGCGAAACAGTTGAACTTCCGATTGATGAAGAAAAGTATTATGAGCTTCTTATGAAGAAGGTTGCAACATCAAAGGCTAAGGAAGATGTAGTTTCCGTTGTTAATGAGGATATGAGTAGCACTTATTAATTACTGAACCGGAGGGTTATTATGAGAGTTTCGGTTGTTGGTTGCGGAGGCGTTTCAGCGTTACATCTTAAATCTTTGAGTGAGATGGACTCGGTTACAATTTCATCCGTTGTTGATATTGTTCCTGAAAAGGCAGATGCCGCTGCTCAAAAATACGGCTGTAAGGCTTATTATGATTATGAAACTATGCTTTGTGAAGACAAGCCGGACAGCGTACATATCTGCACTCCGCACTATCTCCACGTGCCTATGGCTGTCAAGGCTCTGACTCAGGGTATCCATGTTCTTTGTGAAAAACCGTGTGCTATTTCTGCGGACGGTTTGTCGCAGCTGAGAATGGCACAGCTTTTAAGCGATGCAAAGTTCGGCGTATGTTTTCAGAACAGATACAACGAGTCGGCAATTATAGTAAAGGAACTTGTTGAAAAGGAAAAATACGGTAAGGTTGAAGCCGTGAGGTCGACTGTTCACTGGTTCCGCGATGCTGATTATTATAGCGACGATTGGCACGGCACTCTTGAAAAAGAGGGTGGCGGAGTTGCAGTTAATCAGGCTATCCATACGCAGGATCTTATGCGTTATGTTGCAGGCAAGAAGACAAAATGTGTAACAGGTCATGTTTTTACGGACCATCTTAAGGACATAATTGAAGTAGAGGATACGGTCCACGCGATTTTTGAATATGACGACGATACATTGGGATTATATAATGCGACAACTGCATTTTCCCAAAATCTGCCGGTTATTATTGATGTCGTTTGTGAAAAAGCTGTTCTTCGTCTTGAAGGCGACAATGCATATGTAATTGACGACGGAAATATAGAACAGCTTCACCTTGCAGATAATACAGGTTTTGCAGGTAAAAACTATTGGGGAAAAGGACACAGCTCTCTTATCAGCGATTTCTATGACTGCATCAAAAATGATAAGAAGTTCCCGATCGATGCAATCGAAGGCGGCAAAGCTGTGGAAGAATTCTTAGCGATTTTTGAATCTTCCGCAAAGGGAGATAAAGTATATTTAAGGAAGGATTGATCTTATGCAGATGACAATGAGATGGTTCGGCAAAGAGAAGGATACCGTTTCTCTCGAACAGATAAGACAAGTGCCCGGAGTTGTCGGTGTTGTTCCTGCGCTTCACGCTTTGCCTGCAGGTGAGCCATGGCCTCTCGATATGATTATGGATATGAAAAAAGAAATCGAGGATGCAGGTCTTACGATGGAGTGCATTGAAAGTGTTAATGTGCATGAGGATATTAAACTCGGTGCACCGACAGCAGATATGTATATCGAGAATTATAAGACGAGTATCCGCAACCTTGCAAAGGCAGGGGTAAAGGTTATCTGCTATAATTTTATGCCCGTATTTGACTGGACAAGAACAGATCTTGCAATGGATATGGGTAACGGAGCTACCTGCCTTAGCTATAACGGAGTTCAGGTTGAAGGCAAGAGTCCTGAAGATATGTTCCGCGAAATCGACGACAATTCCAACGGCTATGCAATGCCCGGATGGGAAACCGAAAGAATGGGTGAGATCAAGGAACTTTTTGAAAAATATAAAAATATTACTGCTGATGATATGTGGAAAAATCTCAAGCACTTCCTGGAAGAGATTATTCCCGTGTGCGAGGAATGCGACGTCAGAATGGCTATACACCCGGACGATCCGCCGTGGGATATTTTTGGCCTTCCGCGTATCATCAAAAACATTGAAGATATAAGAAAATTCCTCAAACTCGTGGACTCACCGTATAACGGACTTACGTTCTGTACAGGATCTCTCGGCGCAAGTGATAAAAATGACCTGCCTGCAATGATCCGTGAAGTAGGTGACAGAATTTATTTTGCTCACCTCAGAAACGTTAAAATCCGCGAAAGTTGGTTTAATGAAACGTCACATCTTTCTGATGACGGTTCACTTGATATGTACGAGATCGTAAAAGCATTGCAGGATGCAGGCTTTGAAGGATATATCAGACCTGACCATGGCAGAATGATCTGGGGCGAAGTTGCGAGACCGGGTTACGGTCTTTATGACAGAGCGCTCGGAGCTGCTTATCTCAACGGTCTCTGGGAAGCAGTAAAAAAATCGAAATAATACGGAGGTTTAAGATATGACAGAGCATAAAAGTCTTAAAGGTAAAGTAGCGGTTATTACCGGCGGTGGCGGTGTTCTTTGCTCAGGATTTGCAAAGACACTTGCACAGCAGGGTGTAAAAGTTGCTGTTCTCGATCTTAATGAAGCAGCAGCTCAGGCAGTGGCTGATGAAATCGTTGCTGATGGCGGAACAGCTATAGCTGTCGGTTGTAATGTCCTTGAACCTGAGAGCATGAAGGCTGCAAGAGATATTATTGCCGAGAAGCTTGGTATTTGCGACATTCTTCTCAACGGTGCAGGCGGTAACAATCCAAAGGGAACAACAACGAAAGAAACTCTCGAGAAAATTGACCTTATCGAAAAAGATGAAAACGTAAAAACCTTCTTTGATCTTGACCCCCAGGGAATTTCATTTGTATTTAATCTCAACTTCCTCGGAACGCTTATTCCGACTCAGATTTTTGCCAGAGATATGGCAATGAAAGAGGACAGCTGTATCATTATGGTAACTTCAATGAATGCTTTCCGTCCTCTTACAAAGATTCCTGCATATTCTGCTGCTAAAGCTGCTGTAGGAAACTTTACACAGTTTATGGCTGTTCACTTTGCCGAAATGGGTATCCGTGTAAATGCGATTGCCCCCGGTTTCTTCTCAACTCAGCAGAATAAAACGCTTCTCTGGAATGAAGACGGCACACCGACAGCACGAACAGGAAAAATTCTTGCGGCAACTCCTATGGGACGTTTCGGTGAGCCTGAAGAGCTTGCCGGTGCATTGCTTTTCCTTTGCGACAAGGATTATTCAGGCTTCGTAACCGGTACAACGATTGCCGTTGACGGCGGATTCAATGCATATTCGGGTGTTTAATTAAAGCTTTTACCGAAACGAGGTGGCAGAATGTCTGCTAAGGTCAGCATAATAATCCCGATATATAATCTCGAAGATTATATCGAAAACTGTATCAGAAGCTTGTTAAACCAGACTTATGAAAACATTGAGATATTGTGTATTGACGACGGAAGCAAGGACGGTTCTGCCGATGTTATTGCAAAGCTTGCGGATGAAGATAAACGAATCAGATATATCTGTCAGGAAAATGCAGGTGTTTCAGTGGCGAGAAATAAAGGTCTGGAACTTGCTGATGGCGATTATCTTATGTTTGTTGACGGTGATGATTATATGCATTACCAGTCCGTTGAAATACTTGTGAACAGCATTGAAAAAACTGAATGCGATATGGTATCAGCTCATCAGATGCATACCTTCTCTCTTGAAGAAGAAATGGCTGAGATTGCGGAGTATAATTGCATCGAAGCTTCACATGAGGATCTTTTTAAAGAGGTTAACGGAAATGTTATCGGAAAGTCTTCCTGCGCCAAATTATTCAGGACGGAAATTGCACGTAAAGCCAGTTTTCCTGTAGGGATAACAAACGGTGAAGATGCGAATTATATAATCCGTCTTCTTTCTCAGGGGATGAAATCCGCTATTGTTGATGCGACTCTTTATTACTACTATACCCGTGAAAATTCATGTGTAACCGCTGAGTTTACCGAAAGCAAATTTTCGATAACCTTGTCGTTTGATGATTTGTGTGAACATCTTAAAGACAGTGGGCATATGTTTTTAAAAGCATATTGTCTTCAGTATTTGTTTCAGAGTATTTGTTACAACAGGACCAATGCCGTGGGTACATCTGCGAAGAAGTATGTCTTTGCAGAAAGCAAGCGGATAGGCGAAAAGTGGCTTGATGAGTTTAAAAATAACGAAGATATTAATCCGAATATACGAAAGCTTTTTACAGCTTTTTTCAAGTCACGTCACCTGTATGAACTTGCAAGATTTGTAAAGGATCCTACAATGTTGAATTTTTATATAAAAAGACCGTTTCAAAGATTCAGAAGAAAGGATTGATTGATATGGATTTGAAATTAAGACCTCAGAATGAATGTACATTCGATATGATTGCTCTCGGTGAAGTTATGCTCAGACTTGATCCGGGTGACGGTAGAATAAAAACGGCACGCAGCTTCCGCGCCTGGGAAGGCGGCGGCGAGTACAATGTTGCAAGAGGCCTTCGCAGATGTTTCGGACTCAGGACAGCGGTTGTTACTGCATTTGCCGATAACGAAGTTGGTCGTCTTGTTGAGGATTTTATTCTTCAGGGCGGAGTTGATACTTCACTGATTAAATGGGTAAAATATGATGGTATCGGCAGAACTGTACGGAACGGACTGAACTTCACCGAAAGAGGATATGGCATAAGAGGTGCTGTCGGAGTTTCTGACAGAGGAAACACAGCCGCTTCTCAGCTTAAGGCAGGAGACATCGACTGGGATTACATTTTCGGTACTCTCGGCGTAAGATGGCTTCATACAGGCGGTATTTTTGCTGCTCTTTCAGATACAACTGCTGAGGTTGTAATTGAGGCTGTAAAAGCTGCTAAAAAGTACGGAACTATCGTTTCTTATGACCTTAACTACCGTCCTTCTCTCTGGAAGGATATCGGCGGTAAAGAAAAAGCACAGAAGGTTAATAAAGAAATTGCAAAATACATCGACGTTATGATCGGTAATGAGGAAGATTTTACTGCTTGCCTCGGTCTTGAAGTTGAGGGTAACGACGAAAATCTTAAGGAGCTTAACCTTGACGGATATTTCAAAATGATCGAAAATGCAGTTAAGGTTTATCCTAATTTCAAGGTTATTGCTACGACGCTCCGCACAGTTAAGACTGCAACAGTGAACGACTGGAGTGCAATCTGTTGGGCTGACGGTAAGATACACAAAGGACTCGATCTTCCGGGTCTTGAAATTTATGACCGCGTTGGCGGCGGTGACAGCTTTGCATCAGGTCTCGTTTACGGTCTGATGTCAACAGGTGATGCACAGACTGCTGTTAATTACGGCGTAGCGCACGGCGCATTGGCTATGACAACACCGGGCGATACTTCAATGGCAAGTAAGGCTGAAGTTGAAAGAATCGTCAGCGGTGCAGGCGCAAGAGTACAGAGATAAGGAGTGTTTTAAATGGATAAAGAAAGAATTTTAACCAGAATTCAGGACTGCGGTATTGTTGCTGTTGTCCGTGCTGAAAGTACAGATAAAGCTGAGAGAATTGTTGATGCTTGTATGGAAGGCGGTGTAGCTGCTATCGAGCTTACATTCACTGTTCCTCATGCAGACAGAGTTATTGAAGAGCTTGCAAAGAAATATGATGAAAACGATATTATTCTCGGTGCAGGCACAGTTATGGATGCCGCAACGGCACGTATCGCAATGCTCAGCGGCGCACAGTATATCGTAAGCCCTTACCTTGATCTTGAAACACTCAAGATGTGTAACCGTTACAGAGTTGCAATGATGCCGGGTATCATGACTGTACGCGAGGGCGTTATGGCTATGGAAAACGGTGCTGACATTCTTAAGGTTTTCCCGGGCGATTTATTCGGACCGAAAATTATCAAGGATATCCGCGGACCGATTCCTTATGCAAAAATGATGCCTACGGGTGGCGTAGATGTCAATAATGTAGGTGAATGGATCAAAGCAGGCGCAGTAGCTGTCGGCGCAGGTTCTTCTCTTACCGCAGGCGCAAATACAGGCGACTATAAGAAAATCACAGAAACAGCAAAGCAGTTTGTTGCAAATATCAAAGCAGCAAGAGCTGAGTTGAAATAATTATTCCGAGGTATAAATACTATGTTCGTAGACATAGCGAAAATTAAAATAAAGGCAGGCGACGGCGGAAACGGTGCTGTCGCTTTCCATCGTGAAAAATATGTTGCCGCAGGCGGTCCCGACGGTGGTGACGGCGGCAGAGGCGGAAACGTTGTTTTTAAGGTAAACGATAATCTTGCAACGCTTGCCGATTTCCGATATAAGAGAAAATACAAGGCGCCTAACGGTGAACCTGGACAGACAGGTCGCAGAAACGGCCGTAAGGGTGAAGACCTTGTTATTGAAGTGCCCAGAGGTACAATTATCCGTGAAGTTCAGAGCGGTAAGGTTATGGCGGATATGTCCGACGACGATGAGTTTGTTGCGGCTAAAGGCGGAAAAGGCGGCTGGGGTAATCACCACTTTGCAACTCCTACGCGTCAGACACCGCGTTTTTCAAAGCCGGGTGTGCCCGGTGAAGAATGGGAAGTAAGCCTTGAGCTTAAGCTTCTTGCAGACGTAGGTCTGCTCGGCTTCCCGAATGTCGGTAAATCAACGCTTATTTCCGTTGTTAGCCAGGCAAAACCGATTATCGCTGACTACCATTTTACTACATTGACGCCCGTTCTCGGCGTTGTTTCAATGGGTGAGGGTAACTCATTTGTTATGGCAGATATTCCGGGTCTTATTGAAGGTGCGAGTGACGGTATAGGCCTTGGTCACGAGTTCCTTCGCCACGTTGAGCGTTGCCGTTTGCTTGTTCATATAATTGACGCTGCGGGCAGCGAGGGCAGAGATCCGATCGAGGATTTCAACACCATCAACGCTGAACTTGTCAAGTTTAATCCCGATATGAAGGATTTGCCGCAGATTGTCGTAGGCAACAAAATTGACCTTGCGACTGATGAACAGCTCGAAAAGCTTGAAAAGTACTTTACCGAAAGAGGCTATCAGTACTTTACAATGTGTGCACCGATAGTTGAAGGAACGCAGGAAGTAATTAATGCCGTTGCGGCAAAACTTGCAACGTTGCCACCGATCAAGAAATTTGAAAAGGAAGAAATTCCTGCCGAATTCTTTGAGCAGAACAGCAACGGTAAGTTTAAAATTACTGTCGAAGATGATGTCTATTCTGTTGAGGGTGAATGGCTTCTCAAAATATTGCAGAGGACAGACCTTGATGATTATGAGTCTTTGCAGTATTTCCAGAGAGTTCTGCAGTCAAGCGGAATCATTGATGCACTTGAAGAAAAAGGAATACAGGAAGGCGACACGGTTGTTATTTATGACCTTGAGTTTGACTTCGTGCCGTAATTGAAAAATGGAAAGATTGTTTAAAGAGAAAGATATTAAACCCAATGAATTAAGTCCGTTGACGCTCGCGTTTATCGGAGATACTGTTTTTGATTTGCTTGTAAGGGAAAACCTCATCTGTGAAGCAAACCGACCGGCGAATGACCTTCATAATCTTGCTGTTCAGAAAGTCAAGGCTTCTGCACAGGCAGGCTTTATTGAAAAGCTGCTTCCGCATCTGAGCGAAAAGGAAGTGGCGGTATACAAAAGGGGAAGGAATGCAAAGTCGGGGCACCTGCCTAAAAATGCAACGCAGAGCGATTATCATATGGCAACGGGTTTTGAAGCATTGATAGGTTATCTGTATCTTTCGGATGAAATTGACAGAATAAAAGAACTTTTTCATATTATTGAAAACTAACGGAGGCTTTACATTGAAAAAGGGTGAAAGCATTAAATCTGTTTTTGAAAATTTCAGTATAAAAGAGTTTGCAGTTGATAATGTATATTACGTTCTGGGCTGTCTGCTTTATGCCGCAGGAGTTAATATTTTTGCAATACCGAACAATATTGCCCAAAGCGGTATAACAGGTCTTGCAATTATTATAAATTATCTTATACCGCAATTCCCCGTAGGTCTTACGGGTCTTGTACTTAATATTCCTCTGATAGTCCTTGCGTGGATATTCATCGGAAAAGCATTTACATTGAAAACATTGTGGACAACGGTTGTGCTTTCACTTTGTATTGACGGTGTTGCAGCGGTAATGGATGCAGGAATTGTCGGGGCTTACACAGGAGACAAGCTCCTTGCTTCTCTTTTTTGCGGAGCGATGTGCGGTGCAGGAATCGCACTGATTATCGTTCGCGGTGCTACTTCCGGTGGTACGGATGTCCTCGGCAGACTGCTCAAAAAAATCTGGCCTCATATGACAATGGGCACGATGATACTTGTCTGCGATGCCGCTGTTGTTATAACTGCTGCGATTGTTTTTAAAAGTGTTGACAGCGCAATGTATGCGGCGATACTTATTTTCGCAAGTTCCGAAGTTATGGACCATATTCTCTACGGTACTGGAAGCGGCAAAATGCTTTATATCTTCACTAAAAAAGGTGATGAGATTGCAAAGATGATAACCGTGACCTGCAAAAGGGGAGCTACAATAATCGAAGGCAAGGGCGGATACACAGGCGATACGAATGAACTTGTAATCTGTGCCGCAAGAAGCCACGAGATACCCAAAATACGAAAAAAGGTAAAAGAACTTGATCCTGATTCGTTTGTTGTTCTTACAGAGGCCAACGAAATTCTCGGAAAAGGCTTTACGCCACCTGCGGCTGGAGATTGATTTTTGTGAGGTGTATTTATGAAGAAGATAGTTATTGCAGCTACCATAATAATCATTGTCTTGTTAGGAGTTTCTGTAAATATTTTTGGATTTTCGTTTTCGACTAAATATTATAATACAACAATTGAAGCTTATAACAATGAAAACGATGAGTATGAAGCAAAAGAAGAAATTGCTTTGGTTTATAAGGATGATGTCGCAGTAGCGTTATGTAAGACAACAACAGAAGAGTACATTATTACTCCGTTCAGAATCAAAGACGGTCAGTATTTTTCTTTATCAGATGTAGTCGTATTAAGTGACTTAGAATTAGAAGGAATTGATGGGGATATCGGTGAGTATTTTTGTCAAATTTTTGGCAAAAAAGTATATTATAACTTAATCGAAATAGAGAATGCTGAAAATTTTAAAAAACAATATCAGAATATTTCTTTTAGTGAACAAATAAAAACAAATGACGGTAAAACACTGACATTAATATTATATTACAAGTAAAAAATCAGGCTGTTT
>JAGAKF010000063.1 GCA_017625835.1 Clostridia bacterium | reverse complement strand
TCGTAGATCTTGAATATTATACCTTTCAGGGATACTATATCTGGGTTTTTATTCCGATTTCTCTTCTTTATCCTATATATTGTTGCTTTAAAATTTTTTCGTTTTTCTGAGTTTGTTTGCTGTTTTTATTCGCTTTGGGTGCCGAAAAAGGATTGATGGGTTGATTTTTCCGCTGACAAAACACTATGTTATATACATTAACAATATATAACAAAGCACCCACTCGCTGTGAGTGGGTGTTGACCTTTAAAATGATGATGGAGTTTGTTTGATATTCATTCGTTCGATGATTTCAAATACGGTTTTTTCTGCATTGTCTGTAACTTCGACATTTATATCTGCGAGAAATTTATAAATCGGTGAGCGTTCCGCGTGAATTCTCTCAAGTGCTTCACGGTTTCTTGCAAGGTAAACACCGTTGAGCTTAAGATCGCTCAAGTCACGGGAGAGCCATACGATATATCCGTTCTGACGCAGATAGTACTGGTTTTCAAGGCTCATTACCGCACCGCTGTCTGTTGCGATTACCTGACCGCCGTTGCGTGTGATTTTACGGAGAGTTTCCGTTTCAAGCTCGCGGTAATATTTTTCACCGTAAGCAGAGAAAATTGCCGAAACAGGAACACCTGCTTTCATTTCTATAAGGCGGTCAACGTCGATGCACGGTCTGCCGAGCTTTGCCGCAACAACCTTTGCGATCGTCGTTTTTCCGCAACCGGGCAAGCCGACGAAAATGATGTTCTTTCTGCGGTCGCTCATAGTCTTATAGGTCGCCTTGAAGAGCTCCTCGTCGGGCTCGATTCTTCCGAAACGGATTTCTGCAAGATACTCACGGGCAACGAGCATTGAAAGTCCGTCAGAATTCGGGATTTCAAGATCTTCCGCGTCGCAGATAAGCTTCGTTCTTCTGGGGTTGTAAATAACCTCGAGAACACCGCCGATTTTCGGGAAACGCTTTATATCCACAACCTTGTCGCCGTTGTTCGGATACATACCCGTCTGAGTTGTATTGACAAGGATTTCCGCGTCCGTATGCTCGTAAATATTTTCAAAATTCACTTCGCCGTCCACAGTTACGTCGACAATTTCTTTTGCGCCCATATCCTCGATAACAACACGGATTACAGATGCATTTTTGCCCAGAAGAAGAACCTTTTTGTCCTTTACGTCAATGCCGCACTTTGTAATCATATGGCAAAAGCCTTCGTACTCGCAGTTGTCACCGACAAGTCTGCCGTTTTCGTCAACGGTGATTGTGTCAACGCAGTTGAGCTTTCGTGCAACATCGGTTAACTCGTCGCAGTATTTTACAGATTCCTTTTTATAAGGAAAGACAACACTCAAGCCTGCGAAATCTCTTTTTGCAAAAAACTCCGCAAGATTTTCAGGTTCTATCTCGAAAAGTTCATAGCTGAAATTTCCGAGTTCTCTGTGAATCTCGGGTGACAGACTGTGCAAAAGCCTTCTTCCCAATAAACCGTATTTTTTCATATCATCATTTGTCCCCTTTGTGTTTATTGCGTTTAAGGTAATGTAAACCGCCTGTCAGGACAAGTCCTGACACCACAATGACGGCTACAGATACAAATAATATTTTTTCATTGTCGGATCGGTTCTGATGTTCGCCCTCTTCCGACCGATGGAGTTCAGCTTCGCCTTTCTGCTCAGTCAAGGTTTCATCTGCTTCCTCCGCTTTTGTCTTCTTAGTTTTTGTTGTTTTGTTTTTAGTTGTTTTTACTTTGGTTGTTTTTGTTTTCTTGGTTTTGCTCGTTTTGCTTTTATCTTGTGACTCATCGTCTTCGTCATCCTCATCGGTCGGTTGGTCATCTTCCGAGAGGTTCAGCTCATCCTCCGTAAGGTTGACAACATAAGTGTTCGAAAGAACGCCCTGCGGGTCAGTGAATACTACGGTCAGAACATTCGTCGCCGCTATACCTTCCTTGACACCGAGAGTAACTTCGAAGTACACAACTCCGTTCGTGGGTTGGACATACGAAAGGAAATCAAGATAGTATTTGTCTTCATTATATTCCGCTTCGCCGTTAAGGTTAAAAGAAACACTTTCGCCCCGGTTGAGACTGAGCATAACCGACGGATTGTCACCGTCAGTGAAGCTGTCGAACTTCAGCATAAACAACAGCGTCATGCGGTGAGACGGATAATCATACTTTACTTTAAGCTGAGCGTTTCTGAGCCCCGAATTGCTTTCGGCATCGCTGTCCGCGATGACAATAACCTGCTCGTGATAGTTCCATTCGTCAAAATCAATCTGACGGGCAAAAGCCTGCGTGCCGCTGAGAAAAACGCAGACCGTTGCCACAAAAACAGCCGCAAATCTTTTAATCGTCCTCAAAAGAAATTCCTCTTCTTATCAGTATGCTTTAATTGTGATGATTTCAAACGGCTTTGCCGTAAATTCTACGCTGTTGTCCTTAACTTCAAGCTCTTCGATGTTGTTTTCAAGAAGGTCGCAGATATAAGCCTTCTTTACATCGTAACCGAAATCGAGCTTAACGTTTGTGCGCTTGTTGTAGCTTTCGTATCCGCGGACAACGAGTGCATCGTCAGCCTCAGCCTTCTTGACAGTTTCAACAATGAAGTTGTCGCTGTTGCAGCTGATAAATGAATACTCTTCGGGAAGTGAGCCTTCCTGAGCACCGATTTCAAATGCCTTCAACGGACAGTTGAGCTCGTAAGCAAGCTGAACGGTTCCGCTTTCGCGGAAGTTACCTGCGTGCGGGAAGAGTGAATATGTGAAGAAGTGGTCACCCTTATCTGCCTGCGGATCAGGATATGTCGGACACTTGAACATTGAAAGCTTCATTGTGCCGTTTTCGATGTTATGACCGTACTTGCAATCATTAAGGAGAGATACACCGTAACCGTAATCTGCATAATCAATATACTTATGAGCACAGACTTCGAACTTTGCTGACTCCCAGCTTGTATTCTTGTGAACGGGGCGTTCAACTGAACCGAACTGGATTTCGTATGTTGCCTTATCAGAGTTAACGTCAACATCGAACGCAGCCTTGAGCATAAGATGCTCCTGATGCCAGTCGGCATATGTATCAAAGTCGATTCTGTTTGAACCGTCGTAGAAGTAGATCTTCTGCTTAATGACAGACTCATAGAACTTTCTTGTGATTTCGAAGCCGAAGCGTGAGCCCTCGTCGAGGAACTGAACGTCACTTACGTCGTTAATTTCGTACTTCTTTTCGGTGTAATACTTTGATATTTCCCAAGCGTCGTATTCGTACGGATAATCCTCAAAGGCTTCGATGTAGTTTGCACGGCCGCCTTCGCGGAGAACTTCGCGTGCATTCAACTTATCGTAAAGACGTGTGATAACGTACTCGTCATTGAACTCAACGATATAATTGCTCGTTTCAAGAACCTTGCCGTCAAGCTTGTATGTTGCCTTAGCATCTGCAAGGTCAACAACCTTGTAACCCTTTGCAGGAATTCCGTTGACGCGGTAGGTCTTGCCGTTGTGGTTAACGTAACCGTCAGATACAAATGAGTTCTGATTAAATACAGCTACGCCGCCCTTTGTTGCAATGTTTGCAAGAATCGATTTGTAAGCTTTGCTCTCGAGGCTGAGCGCAGAATCCGTGATTCGCTTGTAATCCTCATCGCAACGCTCATAAACAGAACGGATTGATGAACCGGGGATGATATCGTGGAACTGGTTAAGAAGGATGCACTCCCAACCGTTGTTGATTTCAGCCTGCGGATACTCTGAGCCGAGGAGCTTGCCCGCCATTGAGTTTACAAGCTCGGTGTTCTGGTAAAGAAGCTCGCTTTTTCTGTTGTTGCGCTTGTTCTTTGCCTGAGAAGTGTATGTACCTCTGTGGAATTCGAGGTAAAGCTCGCCCACCCAGGTCGGAAGGCGCTTGTTGCCCTCGAGCTTGTTCTTAAGTCTTTCAAGGAAGTCGCCTGCACTCTCCCACTTGACCTGAGGACAGCCATTGATTCCTCGCTTCATACGGTTGAAATATTCGATGTCGGCATCCTCCGGTCCACCGCCACCGTCACCGTGGCCGAACGGCATAAGAAGCTCGTTGTTGAGAGCTTTGGGTTCATATCTGTCCCATGTGCCCTGAACGTAAGCAGGTACAGCTTCGGGAGTGTAGGTCGAACGCCAGTACATTCCTTCGTAATTTTTCTTTCTTCTTACTGCTGTGAGGAAATATGTGAAAACTTTTGAACCGTCGATACCCTGCCAGGAGAATGTATCATAAGGAAGACGGTTTGTCTCGTTCCATGCAATTTTTGATGTAACAAATTTATCGATACCGCTCTTCTTCATAATCTGCGGCATTGCTGCGCTGTAACCGAAAACGTCGGGAAGCCATACAGTCTTGTTGTCAACGCCGAATTCATCCTTGAAGAAACGCTTGCCGTGCATAATCTGACGGACAAGTGATTCACCGCTTGAAAGGTTACAGTCTGCTTCGAGCCACATTGAGCCTTCAAGCTCGATTCTGCCTTCCTTGACGAGGCGCTTAACCTCTTCATACATTTCAGGAGCATCTTCCTTAAGGAACTGAAGAAGCTGAGGCTGGCTTGTCATAAAGCGGTAGTCGGGATACTTCTTCATCATTTCGATAACGCTGCCGAATGTACGCTGAACCTTTTCTCTTGTCTGTTCAAGAGGCCACTGCCAGGCAACGTCAATGTGAGTATGGCCTGTGCAACTTATCTGAATCTCCTGATCCTTGCAGAATTTGCCGTAGAATTCTTCGTCCATAAACTTGTTTGCTTCTGCAACGGATGCAAGAAATTCTTCACTCATCGGTGCACACCAGTTAAGCTTGTTGAGTGCTTCATTGAGAAGGAAGATGATTTCACCGCGGTTTTTATCGGTGTCGTCAAGGTATTCAACAACCTCGTAAGGTACTTTGAGGTCATAGTAAAGCTTTTCGATATCTCTGTTGAAAACGCAGAGCTGGCTGTAAAAATATGCTCTTATACCGTAAGGTCTTGAATAAGCGTAGAGGTGAACATCGTATCCGTCCTTGTTGCTGTCGAGCTTGATGTAACGGTGGTTGGAGTCCATACCACGGATTTCTTTACCGTCAAGGTAAATAATAAACTGCGGATCCCACTGATGACCCTGAGGCGGAGTTGAAGAAACATAAAGTTCAACATCCTGACCTTTCAGTTCTTCAGGGATTTCGATGTGCTTATAAAACCAACGGTGCTCTTCGGGATTTTCACCCCAGGTTTCGGTAACGCCGAAGTCCTTCCAACCATCCATATCGGGTGAAGGCACGTTGTTGTCTGTCTTGTAACCGCAAGGCAAGGTTTTCCAGCCCGTTACATCCATACGTACAGGAGTGACAAAACCTTCGATCTGCTCGATCATCGTGCGAATTCTTTTGTCGAGTAATTTGTCCATAGTCAGCTCTCCAGAATCTCAATTATTTTTTTAAATCCATCGGAATTTGAAAAATCCGAATTTTTAATGTTTTGTATTATTTTTCCCTGCAACGGCTTGTCCTCAATAAAAGCCTTAAGTCCTGCCGCGCAGTCTTCATTTTTAAGCGGAACGATTACACCGTTGACTCCGTTATCAATCTGGCTTTCCGCGGTAGGGTAGTCCGTTATCGCAACTTTCTTGCCGAGGATAAGCGCCTCGTTTACAGTAACGGCGTTCCCCTCATAGCGTGAGGGCTGAACGTAGAAGTCGCAGGCCTTGAAGTACGGGTAGGGATTGGCTTTCTTTCCGAGAAGTATAACCCTGTCTTCCGTTCCCGCTTCAGCAATTTTTCTTTTTATAAGCTCTTCGTCGGGTCCAAAGCCGATAATGTACCATTTAACATTATCAAGGCGCGAGCAGATATCCGGCACGTTGTCAAAATTTTTCTGATGGCTGTATCTGCCAACGGAGAGGAATTTTACAAATCCGTCATCGGGCATTTCATCGCTTACGTCAGCCTCATCCGCCTGCTTCTTTATAAACTCCGCAGGATGGATATTTTCGATAAGCACAATGCGGTCTTCCAGAGACGGAAATTTTTCCAGAAACGCTTCCGTCACCTTTTCGGAAATCGAAATAATTTTATCGTATGCCGACCACATATCAAGCTCGGACACAACATCCACATCGATGTAGGAATAGTCCGTATGAATCCACGCAATTTTCTTTTTGCCCTTGCACTTTTCCGCCGCAAAATAGTGCGGAGTCAGGAAGCTTATGACAAGGTCGTATTCCTTGTCGGAAATCTTCGGCATAAAGGGGTTTGTGAATCTGTGGCTATAATCGATATAAACGTAACTGCCGTCCTTTATGTGGTTACGCACGATGTATTCCGTCGCAGCATTTTTGCCCCTGTATCTGCCGATAAGTGTGCCGAACGCCTTGTTTTTTATAACCTGAGAAATTGGTTTTGCGAGCGAGGCATAGCTTTTTTTCTCGGGCAGAAGGTTGACTTCTTTTGGAATAAACTGCATCAATTCACCTTCGTGGTGATATAAAAAAAGGTCGACATTGTACTTCGTGTAGTCGAAAACGCCGAGCAAGCCCAACAGAGCCTTTTCCGCTCCGCCGATTTCCATTGTATGGCTTACGATCAACACATTCTGCACAATATCACACCCTACCGATACCTTGTGAATAAATTTGTAGAATAATAGAATAATTATACTTACTATTGCGACAAAAGTCAACAAATAAACCCTTGATAAAACCCTTAAAAAACACAGTTTTTTTCACGAAATCGGATTGACATTTAAATGATGTTTTGTTAACATAAAGTGATTGACTATATTAGAAAAAAGAGGACGTTAATTATGTTACTTGACAAGACAATTCACATTCCCGATCTGGGCGACATCGGAGCTGACAGCGGCTTCCACGTGCTCGAAACAACAGAGGACGGCAAGTTTTCAGTCGGTAAGAACGGCGTTGTTGATATCCTTGCAACAGGCGACCAGAAGGTTGAGTTCGTTTCTTTCGGCTCACACACTCTCGCTTGCGTAAAATCTGCAATCGCTTACCCGACATACTACCCCGTTCACCCCGTTCAGCTGGACATGCCCGTAAAGGCTGTTCTTATGGACCTTGACGGTACAACAGTCCGCAGCGAAGAGTTCTGGATCTGGATTATTCAGATGAGTATTGCAAGCCTTCTCGGCAACCCGAAGTTTGAGCTTGAAGAGGCTGATATGCCTTTCGTTTCAGGCCACTCAGTTTCCGAGCATCTTCAGTACTGTATCGATAAATATTGCCCCGGCGCATCTCTTGACAAGGCTCGTGAATTCTATTTCGAGCACACTCACAGAGAGATGGAAGAAATTATGGCAGGCAGAGGCAAGGACGGCGCATTCACTCCGACAGTCGGCGTTAAGGATTTCCTCTACGAGCTCAAGAGCATAGGCGTAAAAATCGGCCTTGTTACTTCAGGTCTTTACGAGAAAGCCTGGCCCGAAATCCTTTCAGCTTTCAAGACTCTCGGCATGGGCGACCCGAAGGATTTCTACGATGCAATCATCTCTGCAGGCTTCCCGCTTCGTAAGGGTTCAGTCGGTACTCTCGGTGAGCTTTCACCGAAGCCGCATCCGTGGCTTTATTCCGAAACTTCAATCGTAGGTCTCGGCGAAGCATTTGCTGACCGCAACCACGTTGTAGGTATTGAGGACAGCGGCGCAGGCGCTTGCTCCGTTCGTCTTGCAGGTTACACAACAATCGGTATCGCAGGCGGTAACATTGTTGAAAGCGGCACAAAGGCTGTTTGCAATTATTTTGAAGATAGCTTTGAAGATATTTTAAAAATTATAAAGGGATGATTGGTTGATGAAGATCTTTTCAGCGAGAAACGTAATCAGTGTGCTTTCGTTCACACTTTTTGCTCTTTGCCTTGCAGACAAATATCTGACTTACAAAAGCGATGTTGATGCAAGTATCATCAGACTCAAAGAAACCTTGAAGCCGGCAGAAGTTGCGCCGGAAGCTGCAGAAGCAGAAACAGAAGAAGCAACAACAGCAGAAACAACAGAAGGAGATACAGCAAATGGACAACAATAAGAAAATAAGCTGCCATTTTATATCCAACACTCACTGGGACAGAGAATGGCGCTTCTCCGCAAGAAGAACTCAGTATATGCTCGGTTATATGCTCGATATGCTCATCGACATCATCGAGAAGAACCCTGAGTACAAGCACTTCCACCTTGACTCACAGACAATGCCCGTTCAGGATTACCTCGAGGTTTATCCCGAAAAGAAGGAGCTTTTCAAGAAGCTCGTTTCTGAGGGTAAGATCGGTGTCGGCCCCTGGTTCTGCCTTCCCGACGAATTCACTGTAGGCGGCGAGGCTCTTATCCGTAACCTCCTCCTCGGTCACAGAATCGGTAAGGAAATGGGCGGCATCAGCAAAACAGGTTACTCACCTTTCGGCTGGGGTCAGATTTCACAGCTTCCGCAGATTTATGCAGGCTTTGATATTCACTTTGCATCTTTCTACCGCGGTGTTAACGAGTACACAGCTCCGCGTTCAGAGTTCTACTGGGAAAGCCCCGACGGAACAAGAATCTACGCTTCACGTCTTGCAAAGCGTCCGCGTTACAACATCTGGTACATCGTTCAGCGTCCCGTTTACTACAACCAGTCAAACGAGAACAACCGTGATATGGTCTGGAACGACAACAACGGCGTGTTCAAGTTCGTAGACAACGAAAATCAGAAACTCGACTACCAGTACACACATCCGTTCTTCGAGTACCACAAAGAAAACATCAAGGACCGTGCTGAGCAGGCAATGCGCGAGCAGGACGGCGACTGGACAACCTCTCACCGTTTCTGGTCACTCGGTCACGACTCATCCTGCCCGGATATCCGTGAGGTTGAGATGATCAAGGATCTTGACGCGGTTCTTCCGAACGCAACTGTTTTCCACAGCACACTTAAAGAAATGGAGCAGGGCATCATCGACGAGTTCGACGAGAACTCACCCGTACTCAAGGGCGAGATGCGTGAGCCGTTCACAAAGGGTAGCGTAAGCCCCGTTATGGGCTGGATCCTTTCTGCAAGAACATACATCAAGCAGGACAACTTTAAGACAGAAACTCAGCTTATGAACTACGCTGAACCTCTTGCAGTTTTCTCAGCTCTTGCAGGCGCACCGTTTCAGAAGAATTTTATTGACCTTTCATACAACTATCTTCTCCAGAACCACGGCCACGACAGCATCGGTTCCTGCGGACGTGACATCGTTTACGAAGACGTTGTTTCACGTTACCGTCAGTCAAAGGAGCTTTCAAACTGCGTTTACGAGCGTGCTTTTATGGACGTTGCAGGCGACATCAAGCTTGACGGCTTCACACGTGACGATGCAGCAATCGTTGTTTACAACCCTGCACCTTTCAAGAGAAGTGAGAGCGTTCAGATGACAATAGAGCTTCCCGCAGAGTGGAAGGCAGATTCATTCAAGATCACAGACGTTGACGGCGAAGTTCTTACATATCAGGTTCTTGCAACAAACAAGCACGTTGCACAGATCATCCAGAACCCGAACGACGTTGCAAACGTTCTTCATACTCAGCAGTACAAGATCGTTGTTGACGTTAAGGATATTCCCGGATTCGGTTACAGAACACTTAAGCTTCAGCCGCTTTACAACGTTCGCGCAACAACTCCGAAAACAATGCTCAAGAGAGCTCAGGTTATGGAGAACGAATACCTCAGAGTTTCATTCAACACAAACGGTACATATAACGTTCTTGACAAGGTTAACGGCAAGTCCTACGAAGGCCTCGGCTACTTCAAGGATACAGGCGAAATCGGTAACCCCTGGGAGCACATTATCCCCGAGAACGACGAAACATTCACAACTCTTAACGAGCGTGCAAAGATCACACTTCTCCACGAAGGTGAGCTTGAAGTTTCATACAAAATCGAAATCGACTGGGCACTTCCCGAGGGCAGAAGCATGGACGAAAAGACACGTTCACCGCACCTCAATCCCTGCAAGATCGTTAACATCGTAACTCTTCGCAAGGGCTCAAAGTACCTCGAAATCGAAACAACAATCGACAACCAGTCAGAGGACCACTACCTCCAGGTTGCATTCCCGACAGACATCAAGTCCGAATTCTCTTACGCTCAGGGTCAGTTCGACGTTGTTAAGCGTCAGGTTGCAAAGCTTGACTACTCAATCTATGACGAGATCCCGATGACAGAGCATCCGATGAACTCATTCGTTGACGTTACAGACGGCACAAACGGCGTTGCACTTCTTAACACAGGTCTTAAGGCTTACGAAGCAAGTGACGACGAGTGCGGCACAGTTTACCTTTCACTTCTCCGTGCATTCCCGCTTCGCATCTGCGTAACTTCAGATATGCAGGATTACAGCAAGGTTGACAAGGGCTCACAGTGCATCGGCAAGAACACATACCGTTACGCATTTATGCCCCACGCAGGCGACTGGGAAGAGGGCAACGTATGGGGCGAATCAGAGCGCTTCAACCTCAGCTTCGGTATTGCACAGTTCGCACCGACAGAGCACGGTAAAAACGGTCTCGTTCACTCATTCCTTGAGCTCGAAAATGAGAAGCTCAACGTCAGCGCAGTTAAGCTCAGCGAGGACGGCGAAGGCTATGTTGTACGTATCTTCAACCCATCAGACAACGCTGTGAAGACATCAATCCGTCTCAACGGCGGTATCGCACCGATCGAGAAGGCACAGTCACCTGTTGAAAGACAGAAGGCTGAATTCGAACTTCCTGCATACTCAGGCAAGAAGTGGAGCGAGGTTAAGCTCGTAAGCCTTGAAGAAAAGGATATCGAACCGCTTACAATGAAGGAAGACGGTTTCGTAGATTTCGAAATCACAGGCAAAAAGATTCTTACAATCAAGTTTGTAGGCTGATAAAGCACCAACCCTCCGAAGAAATCTTCGGAGGGTTTTTATTTGCTTCATAAATTCAGGTTTGTCGGGATGATTTACATATGAGTTCAAGTTGAGCAAAGCCTCCCTTGCCTAAAGGGAGGTGGATTTTGCGAAGCAAAAGACGGAGGGATACTTCGTGAAAAGCTTGATTTTTCATAGTTTTTTGTAAAAATATCC
>JAGAKF010000062.1 GCA_017625835.1 Clostridia bacterium | reverse complement strand
TTTCTAGAGAATTTTCATGAACTGTGCTACTTTAGTCCCCGTTTGAGCAGTACCGATTCCCATGCAAATAAACAATTTGTTACGATACTGCCTGCAGCCACTCAATCGTATGACCACGGTCTTCGGACTGACGAAAGAGGGTGGTTTTTCCCGAGTTTGGTAGTGGATTCTGGCTTTATCCATTGAGAAGCTAGAATCCATCGGGCTTCTCAGAATTTTAAAATTTACGTCGGCGTAGCTACAACCTTTGTCAGTGGTAAATGCAGTTTCCTCCTTAAGCTTGACGGGACCTCAACTCGGTTAAGGACTTCCAAATTAAACAGTGCCGACATCCGATCAAATAAACCGGCCTCATAAAGCCTCATATAGAACGGTACCTGAGGGTTGATATCGTCATAGACAACCTCAGCTGTCCTCAAGGCTTCCAGCATCTTCTCGTGTGTTATCTCTTCTTTGCCCAGTTCGTTCTTAAAGGTATAAAGCATGTACTTTTCAATGACCAGGCTGATAAAGCAGCTCAGAAAGTGACCGTAGATGTGAGGATCGGTCCATACAAAGCAGGGACGAGCCTCGAGGTATGTCTTGCTTACTCTGAAGCAGTCTTCTATTTGCCATAACTTTCGATAGATCGCAGTAGCATCATGCGGAGATATGTTTAAATTAGTACAGATTACGTAATAACCGTCCCATTTCGCCTGTTCGTTGATCTTCTCCCAATTAATCGTGGGCGAGCCTTTGCCTTTCGGCACTTTGACGAGAGACTTGTAACCCCTGTTTTTAAGTCGGCTTGGATCCGCGACCGCCTGCTTGGCTTTTTCTATGGCCCTGTCTCGATCTGCTTTATCTTTTGCGGCTCTTGAGGGACTATGTGAGACAACCCATTTGAGATTCATAGTGCCAAGGACATTTGACGTCTTGTAATTACGATGCGTCGTCGGGCTTTCTCTCATCTCGTATAGCTCTTGCGTTACGTCTAACGTCTTGTATCGGCAGACCTCTGCGCCTTCTTCGTTGTAAACGAAGTCCTGCCAGTTTTCTTGGTCCAGAATTTGCTTTTTCAAGTGCTCGGAGGTTGTTCTGAATTTTTGAGCAATAACAAAATCACAGCCGATGTCTTTAAGATCAAACAGATTCTGACAGCTGTTAAGACCGCGGTCGGCTACGACGATGAGCTGCTTGAGGTGATAAGTTTTCTTTATTTTCTCTATGAGCGGAACCATTGTTCCGAACTCGTTGGTATTGCCGTTAAAAAGCTCGTAGTCGATAGGTATGCCGTTTTCGTCCATCATCAACCCAAGAACAACTTGAACTTCATTGACCTTATGATCTTTGCTGATGCCGAAGTCTTTGTAGTCAGATACGCAGCGACTCTCGAAGGAATAGGTGGTTACGTCGTAAAAGGCTGCCGTTACCTTTCTCTTGGTTTTCTTCTGGATTTCTCGGTTCAGATGCCTCACGATGGTGGCCTTATCTTCTTGGAGAAGATCCAGAACTTTATATAAATCTTCCAGGTGATCGACTTTTGCGTGATCAATAATGCTTCCGGATCGATTGGCGAAGCTTCTCAACTTGCTCGCCGGCTGCAGCAGTCTTTGCTCTGTCAGCAAATAAGCCGTCTGATCATACGAATACCCAATTTTTCTGCTTCGCTGTAAATGCCTGAACATCTCAGGAAGCTTCAAGTCAGACCAGACTTTTCTGATAAGTGCCGCGCCGACGTTGTAAGTCTTAAAACATCCGGGTTTGTCGTTGAGTCCTTGGGCTGCTTGAGAGAGCTTATCCATTCTCTCTTTGGCTTGTTTTTCTACTTCTTGAGCCTTAGTGCTCGCCTCAAGCTGATTTTCTTTGGCAATACGTTCCTTTAATTTCTCAACGTATTGAGGATCCTTCGAGAGAGCGGTATCCAGCCGGCCGTGATTTTCAATAAGTCTGGAGCGGGGCTGTCCCTTTTCATTTCGATAGCTTGAATAAACACGGATGTACTTGTAATTCTTAACCGAAACAATTGAAACGTGCAGAGGCATCGCCGCCCTCCATGACCAAGATAGCTCAATTATACCATATAGTACTACATTTATGCTACGTTGACGGTAAAATTTTTTGGGCTTAAACCCAGAGCGGGCGTGGTTAAGCCCAAAATCAAGTATCAAACTCGGGAGCTCAAGCTCGACTAATCCTACTTTGTAACAAAACGTCCTAGCAAGACCTAAACCCCTACCTTAATCGGTAGGGGTTTTTGTTTGTTGCGGCAATGAAACAACACATGCCGTGAAGTGATGATACTTAAAACGAAAGCTCTAGGTAAAAACCCTTGATTTATCGACAATTCAGAAAATTTTTCTAGAGAATTTTCATGAACTGTGCTACTTTAGTCCCCGTTTGAGCAGTACCGATTCCCATGCAAATAAACAATTTGTTACGATACTGCCTGCAGCCA
>JAGAKF010000061.1 GCA_017625835.1 Clostridia bacterium | reverse complement strand
TGCAAGCCCCGGCAGGATCAATGTGTTGAAGATATAATAAAGACCGCCGAGAAGCAGCGCACCGATCACTACGGCAATAATCATCTTGACCGCAGTATCCACGTAGCCTTCTCCGCCCTTATCTTCAAGCACGGCTCTTGCGAAAAACTTCTTCACTGTTTACCTCCTTGTTCTGTGATTTTTCGCTTGGGGGTCAACGCAACACAATCATAAGCACCACCTCTTTTCTGTTTTTGGGCATAAAAAAACGGGGTAAAGTTTAGATGATAATTTCATCTTCTTTACCCCGTGATTTCGGTATTAACTTGTTTCATCGTGCGTCTCGGTTCTCCTTCTGCCGCTGACGGTACATAGCAAGAGCTTTGATTATCGTTTCCTCTATCTTCTGCTCCGAAGTGCCTACGGGAAAGTATTTTTCAATCTTCTCCATAGGAATCTTGATACGTGCCTTTTGATTTGGCTTTTCTTCGTTCATTATGGTTTCGATAGCTTCTCTATCAAGCTTTCCATCCTTACTTAAAGATCGCATTCGTATGGTTTGCGCGTGAGACGGAAAGACTTCCTCATTGTCGATGAAGTCAACAAGATCTCGCATTTCTTCCTCCTGCAAGTATGAAAGCTCTACCGCAGGTCTCATACCGATCTTGCCCTCATCGACAAATTCAAGGAGTTCATCGGTGAGCTCGTTAAGTCGTATATAACGTCGTACTTGGTCGCCGCTTTCGCCATTAGAAGCACCAATTATTGAAGCAGTTTCTCGCTCTTTTGACTTCCCCGCCATTGGCGTGGAAGTTAGATCCGTACGCTTTCCTTGATTTTTCATCGCCTCCATCTTCATTTTATAAGCCTTCGCCTTTTCCGATGGCAAAATGTGCTCTCTTTGAAGATTTGAGTCAACCATTTCGATAATGGCTTCTTCTTTGCTCAGTTCTCGTCCTATAAGCGGTATTCGGTCAATACCAAGAAGAATACAAGCGTGTTTTCTTCTGTGACCGGAAATAAGCTGATAGTGATTTTCGTCGATCTTAAGAGATATTACGGGATTGAGTACGCCATTCATTCGTATGCTTTCTACAAGCTGCGCCATACTCTCATCGTCTTTAACTTGGAAAGGATGATCGGGAAAATCCTTTATCAAACTTATATCTACGACACGAACCTTCTCACGCTTTGGCTCATCCTGCTTTGTTTCATTCCCTTTCATCTCCTCATTAGATTCACTCATTTATTCTCTCTCCTTTCCTCTTGTGCTTATATTTCTTTGATCTCTGTTTCTCGCTGACTTTTACTGCATCAAGACCGTATGCGCTGATAGCCACCGCATAACAGATCATTCGGAACACATCAAAGTCCACAACTTCATCATCGGAGAGGTCAAGCAAATCTGAATGTGCCGAACCATATTCAAGATCCAACGCGGTTGTAAAGAGATTGTGCGGGTTCACGTCAATTCCCTTGATTGTGAGTTCAAGAGCCGAGTAAACAACACAGTTTCTTTCAAGAACCTTCTTGGCTTCATTCCACAAGCTCTCATAAGCGGAAAGCAAGAAGATCTGAGCAATAAGGTTTTTACTTGCCTTTCTTGTGTAGGCAAGACCTTCATAGAAGCGTTTACGGTGTCCCGCATCCAAGAAGCAGCTTTTCAGTTCCGCTTCACGTTCAATGGCGATACGCAGACGGAAGTGGAACACGTTATCTCCGATGCCCGAGAAACAGTATCTCATCATTTCCCCGAAAGTGCAGGTATGAGCGCGGATGCGTTCATCCATACAGCAGCACTCCTTCAGAGCGCACTTGCCTTTGGTCGAATACAGACAATTACTGCATCGACAAACAAAGCCTTTATACGGAAACCCGGTATTTCCTCCTCCCTTGCGCTGAACCAAAGTAATGAGGTCTGAAACATCAAGACCCGTCTTTTTCATTTCAATATACATTTTTTCCTCCTGTCGGTTGTTTTTCGGAAAACAAAAAAGCCGACCTTATTTCCACTTCATTAGTGGTCATAAAGTC
>JAGAKF010000060.1 GCA_017625835.1 Clostridia bacterium | reverse complement strand
GTGAGAGTCCTATGAAGCTGCTTTAGCGAGTGGCTGGCTTGAGTTGTTCCCTATACTGTGGCATTGTTCACAGTTGTTCCGTCAGGGGTGTCGTGGACAAGTATGACGGGTGCATAGCGATTACAGGGTTTGTAGGCTGGCATTTATGTCAGCCTACATCTTTTACATAGTAACATACTATGAATAAAATACAGAAAGGACAATCCGATATGGAAAAAGTCAAGGAAGTTTTTAGAGGACAGGTTTACTTATCAAGACTTACCGGCAAAGGCTGTGAACAGCGTGGCAAACGTCCCGTACTGATTTTACAGAACGATGTCGGTAACAAGTACAGTCCGACAACAATCGTTGCTCCGATTACAACGGCAATGAAAAAACGAGCGTTACCAGTTCACGTTCCCGTTTTCAGCAATCGGCTTCACAAGAACTCGATGGTGCTTTGTGAACAGGTTCAGGTAATCGACAAATCAAGGCTCGGCAAATTGCTGTGCCGCATAAGTAACAAGACACTTGCAGAAGTCGATAAGGCTCTTGCGGTAAGCGTCGGAATTAACAATAACTTTGGAGGTAACGAGAATGAATAACGAAATCAAAATTTTTGAAAACGAACAGTTTGGCTCAGTAAGAACAATCCTCATCGACGGTCAGCCTTGGTTTGTTGGAACTGATGTTGCCAAAGCATTAGGCTATACAAAACCTCATAATGCATTAGAACGCCATATCGACGAGGATGACTCCCTGAAACGGGGAGTCATCGACAACATCGGTAGAACACAGAATACAATCTTCATTAACGAAAGCGGCGTATACAGTCTGATTTTTTCAAGCAAACTCGAAACCGCAAAACAGTTCAAACGCTGGGTTACCTCTGAAGTCCTCCCTTCAATCAGAAAATACGGGATGTACGCAACGGAGCGGACAATCGACAATGTGCTTAACGGCACAGAAGAAGCCGAAAAGCTCTTTATTCAGCTTAAAGAAGAAAAGCTCCGCACAAGGGAGCTTGAAAACGAGAATATGAGGCTTGCCGAAGAAAATGACTCACTCGCAGAGGTCGTTGACTTCATCAATATGTATGATGATGAAAGCGATTTGCTGAATGTATCTGATATTGCAATCGCATATCAGATGTCGGCAATCGAATTCAATCGCTTGCTCTGTATTCTCGGTATTCAGTACAGAGCCTATGGAACTTGGATGATTGCCCCCGAATATGAGAACTGCGGATATGTGAGGACGGACAAACGCCCCACTTTCTACGGTGAAGGCTTCTTTATTCATACCCGTTGGACGCATAAGGGAGCAGCGTTCTTGTATAATCGTTTGAAGGAAAACGGCATTTTACCCGTTTTCGACTGGATAAAGCAGATAACAGTAACAAACTGAAAATAAAGGAGAATATAATTATGGGAAATGTAATGGTAGTAGCAATTCTTACCCCCGATGAAGCAATGAAGGAGCTTGACAGAGATTTGGAGAAAACCTGCGAAATTATGGGTTTACTCTACCATAACTACGGTATCGAACTTAGCGACGAAGAGTTCGATAAGGTATTTGACATCATAAACAGATAATTTCCTTTCATATTGCTAACCTCCTTTTTCAAACGGCAGTTCTTCAAGAGCTGCCGTTTTTACATAGCTTACCCAAAGTAGGCACAACCACGCACTGAGCAAAAGTCAGGAAATGCTCTTGACATTTACGCTTTAAAGTGCTAAAATATAAGGAGAGATAAATTATGCTTAATACACCACAAATCGAACGCAATTATGGTATCTGGTTGGCTCTGAAAGTTCTGCTCAAGCACGAACTTATCAATCAGGAAACCTTTGACAAAATTGTAAAACACGAGCTTAAAGAATT
>JAGAKF010000059.1 GCA_017625835.1 Clostridia bacterium | reverse complement strand
TGCTCGTAAAAAGGAAGATGGTAGATACGAGATCATTGCTGGACATAGACGAAAATACGCAGCCAAGGTCTTAGGACTTACTGAACTTCCCGTTATTCTTAGAGAAATGACAAGGGATGAAGCGGTAATCGCTATGGTGGATTCCAATCTGCATAGAGAACGGATACTGCCATCTGAACGAGCTTACGCATATAAAATGAAAATGGAAGCAAGAAAGCGTCAGGGAGCTCGTACTGATTTAACTTTTACTCCAGTGGTGTCAAAGTTAAATACTTATGAAGAACTGGCTCAAGAATCAGGTGATAGCAGAGAACAAATCCGTCGATTTATTAGACTTACCTTCCTTATTAAAGAGCTTTTAGATATGGTAGATGATAGCAGAATTGCGTTAAGACCTGCGGTTGAGCTTTCGTACCTTACGGTTGAACAGCAAAAGGATCTTATTTATACAATAGAAAGTGAGGATGCCACGCCGTCTCTCGCTCAGGCAATCGAAATGAAGAAACTCAGTAAGCAGGGAAAACTTACAGCCGACAAAATCTTTTCGATTATGTCTCAGCAAAAGCCCAATCAAGTAGAGAAAATAAAGATACCTGCCTCAAGGTTTGAAAAATACTTCTCTCGCGGCACTCCTCAATCGCAAATTGAGAGCGTAATCTTCCAAGCATTAGAGGAATATTACGCAAAAAGAAGATAATAAAATCATTAGGCACGATAAATTGATGATGAAAAATCATTGATTTATCGTGCTTTTTTTGTTTTCAAAAATTTTTTTGAAAAATTTTAATTTTTTTGCAGAAAATCGCACCCTTGCGCTCTGTTTATTAAGCAGAGGGGAAAAAAACAGCCTCTTGCAAAACTGAATAGCCTTGTGCTGAGAGTTATACAGGATCTACGGATAGTGTGCGAAGATACGAGCCCGCCCATGGAAGAATTTGTGCATAGCGCAAACCTGCAAATACTCGGTCAAGAAAAGGGCGAAGGAAATGGCTCGGTATCAAGGTGCGGAAATCTATTATTAAAATATAAGGAGGTTTTATTGACAGAATACCAATTAGAAATCAAACAAATCGTGGAGTATCCGAGATGTAGGATACAAAAGAAATTCGTAGAAATGCTGATGTGCGATCCCGATATCAAGACAAGCGGGGGATGCGGACTTTATCATTACACGGTTCTTTCAAGCTTTGTAAGATTTGAAACGACAAACAGAAAGATCTCGGGCGTAAACTACACCGTATTTCCCGGTGAGCTACTTTGTACGATAGATGAGCTCTTTGTGCTTCTTCGAGTTAAGAGCAAATATCAAGCATTGTCCATCCTCACGGATTTGCAAAGAAGGCATTTTATTGAATTCAATATCCTTGACGATGGAAATTGCGTGAAATACAGAATCAAGGATTGGGAGAAGTTCAATCGTGCTATGGATGCGTTCGCTCCGTGCCACGAGGACAAAGGTTATTTCTATCTTCCAACGTCAGTTGTATCTAACTTGATCGGCAGACGGCATTTATCCGAGATGGATGCTTTCCTCGATCTTTGGCTGAACACCGTTTATGACGATAACAGAGTGCAAAGCTCTGTAGTCGATCCGGTCGTTTATATGCGAAATGAAACTGGAAAGCCAACGCTTGATTGCGGTCAGCTTGCAAAGCGTTGGAACGTATCTGCTTCTACCGCAGAAAAATACTTGCAAAAGCTCAAGAACAATGGCTACATTTACTACAAGGAAACGATAGGAGAAAATGGTTTGGTCGTTTATTTAGGAAAGGATCTCACTTCAACGTTCCGCGTGTCCGACGTATTATTGGATAAGGAAGAAATTCCGATGAAGGTGAGCGTCAAATTGGAGTTGAACGAGGAAGAACTCCAAGGCGTCTTCAACAAGATACCGCAACTGAGGGAGATCATTATGAAAAAGGTTTCCACGCTTCTTTCCTCTCAAGGCTTTCCTTGCTTCGGCTGCCGCAAATTCTCATACCGCTTAACGCGAATATCCGATACCGATGAAAGACCTACACGCTATGTGCTGACTCTACTTTGTGGTAGTAACGAAGTAAGAACAGCCGTATTTGAGCTGTGTTTCCGTCCGGTGAAAAAAAGATAAGGAGGTAATTCTTTGAGTAAAAAGAGAGAACCTGATGTATCCGAGAATCCGTTATACCACGACACCTGGACGCTTCTCCGTAAGTACCGCGACGTTGTTTGGAGCTTGGAGCTTTCGGTTCAAAGAGTAAGAAGACAGTTTCAAATCGAGTTCGGCAGTAGCATCGAGGACTTCTTGGAGTCGATTTATATCGCAGGTCTTGATTTTGAGGGTACCGACATTGCCGAGCAAGCCAAGAGCATTGAGCGAAGCCATAAGATGTTAAAGCTCGTGGAGCATTCGGTCAATCTGCTCCGAGAGAAGCATAAGAACGGGGAAGAGTATTAC
>JAGAKF010000058.1 GCA_017625835.1 Clostridia bacterium | reverse complement strand
GTGCGGAACGGATAAACGCTGAAGGCATCTAAGCGTGAAACCGCCCTTAAGATAAGATATCCCTTCATTTTGAGTAAGACCCCTCAAAGACTATGAGGTTGATAGGCCTAAGGTGTAAGCACGGTGACGTGTTCAGCCTGCAGGTACTAATCGGTCGAGGGCTTGACCTACACTTTCCTTTCTGTTTGCTTCTCTTGCTTTCTTCTTTGTTCAATTTTCAGGGTTTGAGACTCTGAACTTAATATGAGAAGCCGGTGCATATGGCTATGAGGTTCCACCTGTTCCCATTCCGAACACAGAAGTTAAGCTCATACACGCCGAAGATACTTAGTTGGTGACGACTCGGGAAAATAGGGCTGTGCCGGCATTCTCTTATATTCCTCCATAGCTCAGTCGGTAGAGCACCTGACTGTTAATCAGGGAGTCACTGGTTCGAGTCCAGTTGGGGGAGCCAAGCAATTCTTAACACTAACCATCGAGAAAAGGTATAGAGAGTGATATTTGTAAATCTCAAGCCTTCAACGATGGTTAGTGTCGTTTTATGCAGTTTATATTGTATTTTAATTGTATATCGAGGGCAAGGCCCCCGTATGCGTACATTTTGTATGCGTACGGGGGCTTTTTTGTTTCCCGAAGAAAGGAATTGCTATGAAAAATATCAAAGTAAAGAAGGAATACCCCGAAAATCTGTTATCACAAGTGTTCGTAAACGGACTCCCCACCGAGTTGCCCGATGACGTTGCTCTTGTGCTTGAGTATATTATCCAAAAGACCTTGACCGAACGGGAGGGCAGGGTACTTGATATGCGGTATAAAAGATATATGACAATGGCTGCTATCGGAGAGGAGTATGGTTTAAGAGCCGAAAGAATACGTCAGATCGAAGCAAAGGCTGTTCGCAAGCTCCGGCACCCAAGCAGGAGCAGATATATCCTTATGGGTATGGAGGGCTATATCAACTATTTAAGAGATACGGCAGTAGAAGAACGTTTGAGAGAGTATAAGAAAGAAATCATTTCTCTTGAAAAGAAAATTGCCGAATTAACTGACACCGAATACGAAGAAGAAAAGAACGAACTTGAAAATGCCCCTTTAGCAGAGCTTGATTTGTCGGTACGAACTTTCAATATCCTTTACAGGGCAGGATATTCGACAGTTAAGGAGTTGCTTGATGCTGATGCAGAAAAGATTGTCAGCCTGCCTAATCTGGGACTGAAAAATTTCTCCGACCTTATTGACGTGTTATCGGAAAAAGGCTTTGGGTGGAAATCAGCAGAGCTTTCCAAATCATATAGCAGAACAAAGGTGTGATATTATGAAACCCGAATTTGACTATTACTATGGTGCAGAAGCGGAGCAATTTTCCTTTGTGAAAGTGCCGAAGGCGCTGTTTTCGGATAAGGAGCGTTTCGGCTGCCTGTCCAATGATGCAAGGATACTGTACGGCTTTCTGCTTGAAAGAATGAGCCTTAGCAGGAAGAATAACTGGATAGATGCTCACAACAGGGTGTATATCATATTCCCTATTGATGAAATAGCGGAGATTATGGGCGTTTGCCACGAAAAGGCTCTCAATATCCTAAAAGAGCTTGATGAACAGAACGGTATCGGGCTTGTAAAGAAAAAACGCCGAGGTCTGGGCTTGCCTTCCATACTATATGTAAAGAATTTTATTATAAATGACGGGGAACGTTCTACACCCGAAACCCCGGAAAATCATTCCGAACCGCAGGAAAAAAACGATGCTCCTGCTCCGACATCAAGAAGTCGGGAAAACAGATTTCAAGAAGTCGGTAAGACAGACTTCAAGAAGTCGGAAATACCGACTTCTGCAAATCGGAAAAACCGACTTCAAGAAGTCGATAATACCGACTCTAATAATACTGAAAAGAATAATACTGAAATGAGTTATACTGAAACTCAATCAATCATTCAATCGGGCGGCGGCTTGCAAAATTTTTCACCCGGAGCTGTTGAAACTGTTGAAAGTGATGGATTGATTGACGGAATAGACAGAAACGCAGTAGAGGAAGAAGTAAAGGCACAGATCGACTATGACTGCCTTATGTCTTTCAAGGACGATTCGGTTGTAAAAATGGTTGAGGAAATCAAGGACTTGATGGTGGACGTTCTATGCGGAGAACGGACTGTTATATCCGAGGGAAAACGTGTGTCCGAGGAAACGGCGAAAGCTGCTTACAGAAAGATAACCTTTGACCACGTTCAGTATGTTCTGCACAGCCTTGTGAATTACCCCGACAAGATAAGCAGGATAGACCGTTTCCTGACAACTTCGCTGTTCAACTCCGTTTATACGATGATGAACTCCACCTTTGCAGGCTTTGAACACGATATGGGTATGAAGCTGTTGTTATGATATGGAAAATTGAAAGGAATGAGGAAAGTGGCTGAACTTTTGCTTGTGGCAGCTGTATTTGAGATTTGCCGAAGAATGACTAAGCACAGGCTTAACGGCAGAAAAAATCACAGCACCCGTTATGAGTGCTGCGATAAGTGATCTGCTCGATAAATTGGAATTTGTAGTTATCTATACTCATTTGGAATTTCGATATGAAATGTCTCACACAATAACTTCACATCATGCACATCATTCTCATCAAATTCGTATCCCAGATGGAACATTACTTGACTATATGGTTCAATACAGGAAACCTCTATCTCCTCAATTTTTCCTTTGCCCGAAAAAGTTTCTATCGGAAAACAATCCCCCTCATAAAGAATTTCACCTTCGCCCGTATATTCAAAACAATGCAAATCAACAATTCTGTTTTTCGCATCTTCCCATACAGTATGGTTCAATGTTGTATATTCCATCTTAATCTCATAAAAGTCATTAGCTTTCATCATCTCTATAAAGTTCTGATAATCTTTCTTTTCTACAAAAATATCAATATCGTTATGGGCTCTTGACTGATATCCAAGAAGAGCATCTACACCCCAGCCGCCATCAAGAAAGACTTTAATCTCCGCATCTATTGCAAATTGAAGAATCTGTTTTACATCTGTTATATTGACCATCTTATCATCTCCGCAAATTC